>CAZKYR010000077.1:0-7799 GCA_964557035.1 uncultured Bacteroides sp.
TTCTCGGCTCACAAGATGTATGGTCCGACCGGCGTAGGTGTCCTATACGGGCGCCGCGAACTGCTCGAGGAGATGCCCCCCTATCAGGGAGGAGGCGAAATGATAGCCCACGTTAGTTTTGAGCACACGACGTTTGCCGAACTGCCGTTCAAATTTGAGGCGGGCACCCCTGACTATGTCGGCATTGCTGCCTTTGCAAAGGCGCTCGACTTCATCGACTCTATCGGTCTTGACAACATCGCCGCACACGAGCATGCCTTGCTCGAGCGCGCTACACATGCTATGTCGCGGATCGACGGCATGCGCATCTTTGGCAACGCCCCCGGCAAAGAACCGGTCATCTCGTTTCTGATCGGCAACGCTCACCACTATGACACCGGCATGCTGCTCGACAAAATGGGCATCGCAGTCCGCACAGGCCATCACTGTGCCCAGCCCTTGATGCACGCACTCGGCATCGAAGGCACGGTGCGCGCCTCGTTCGCCATCTACAACACCGAGGCTGAGGTCGACGCATTCATCGCCGCCCTCCACCGCATCATTCCACTGCTCGGCTAAGATTTTACATAGTGCAAAAAGCAGACGGCATCACGACCAATCAAACTGGTCATGATGCCGTCAATTTTTATAGGAACCGATCTTATCACTTGAGGATGGCCGAGCCTGCATCCGAACCCGAACCAATCTCGTCGCCTCGGGTAACTTTCTTGCCATACCCGATTGTGTAGGTGACGGTTATGCCGATATTTGAGTGCGTACCGGTGTTGTATCCTGCGACGATTTTATCATAGTTGGCCGTATAAAGCGTTTCGTGATAGTTGAGCCATGAGTAGCGCGCAAAACTCTGCCACTGGGCCGACACGGTCCATGTCGAGTTGCCCCATCCGGCCGACACCTGATAGAATGTGCCTTGTTTGAACACCGTTCCTGTCGCATTGTCAAAATTGCGCGATGGTGTGTTGAGATAGCCGCTGACCCAGAAATTGCCGTGATACCACGTCAGGTTGCCCCAAAGATAGAATGAATTGAACGTATCCTTGAGTATGCCGCTCTGACGTGCAAACGTGCACGATGGGCCTAACTGCAAGACCAGACTGCGGTCAAACAAATAAGCTACTCCATTGACCGAAATCTGATATCGTGTGAAATCACCGTTGTTGACCGGCTTTCTGACAATGTAACCGTCGCGAGGCTCAAAGGTCGTAACCTTACAGTCATACATACCGAAGTATGACCCGTACACGCCTAACCTGAACCGATTGTTGGGCAGCCATGTATAGTTGAGTGAGACGGTCACATGATCAGAGTTGTTGAGCCCGGGGGTGCCGGTCGCCCACATCAGCTCGTTGAGACGTATGTAGTTCTCGCTCTTCTCAGACACATCAGGCGAGCTGGACGCGTATTGAAACCAGAACGACAGCTGACTTTTATTATTTGGCACAAACTGCTCCTGCACATGCAAAAAAGGATAGAAATGCGTCGTGGTGTGACCGTTGATCGTCGACCATTCGTTTGACAGACCGCCGTCGATATTGGTGTAGAATTTGCCGAGCTGTGACGAATAGCCCACCGTGACTGCACCGAACTCAAGGTGAAAATTCTGGTCTGATGGATAGCTGCCGGCATAGTTGACTCGGTTATGGAGATACAGACCGTCGATGCCGACAAGGACATTGTGCACTTGCGCGAACCGCTTGTTTAATTGAATCGGCATGCGGGTATAGTACGCGTCCTCGCGCACATTGTTGACCACGTCATAGTAGCTGCCCTCGGTCGTGCTGTTCCACTCTTTGTTGTGGCTGTAGGTGAATGACGGCGACACCGACAGCGAAAATTCATTTGGCAGCGTGAAGTAAAACGAGCCCTGATAAGATGGCGAAATCGACTGAGATGCCCTGAGGCTTTTGCTCTCACCGCCTGCAATCAACGGCGTATCATACGTCACGACACCGGTTGTGGCAATAAATGGGGAGTGCGAACGGTTAAACATGACGCTATTGGTGATCTGAACCTTATCGGTCACATACCGCGCCCTGAACGACGCCGACTGCTTGTCATACTTGTTGCGCGTCCAAAGCTCGGAGTGTCGGTTAACTACCGACGGCAGCCGGTCATTGTCACCCAGTCTGAAGACCTCATCGGTCACGTCGCCCGTGTGACCTTGCTTTGACGACTGAAAATTGCCGCCGAGATAGGCATCATAGGTCATTTTCTTATAAGCCATCTTGGAGAATGCCGAATAATTGCCCATGTCGTAGGCAATCATGCGCTCAGACCCCGACAGTTTGGTGTAGCCGCCATATTGATATTGCTGCATGATGAAATTGACCACATGCTTGGCGCCCATGAAACGCGGATCGGTCGGATAGTCATAGTACTCGACCTTGAGCACATCCTTTGTCCGCATTCCCTCGAGGTCGTTTGTCGACGCCGGCACGTAGTCGATGAAGATATTCACTTCGTCGCCAATCATGGTCTTGACCGCGCCGTCTACAGGCGACACATTCAGTTCGGGTATCGCCATGTGTTCCAACAGCATCGTGCCGGTCGACGAGCTGTTTTTCTGACGCGTCGTCGGCGTGTATTCAACCAGCTTTGCGCCGACGCGCTGAGTGGCAGCCTCGACAGTGACTTCGTCGAGATGTTGGTCGGCAATCGAGTCGGTCGGTTCATCGGCATACGCAGCGGCACCGGTCATCAAAACCGACGGCACTATCAATAATCTGTATAAACGGTTCATAAGCCTGAATTATTTGTTCATCATTCTTAACAGACGCAAAGATACGTCAATTGTTACAATATGCCTCAATAAAATATTAATTATCTTCGCATTTTTTACAATATTTGTTAACTGCCGGCGTTTTCATTTTAAACTCCAATAGCTTATGAAAAAACTGTTTTTGACAATCGTCATGCTGGCAGCTGCCGTCACCGGCATCTCGGCACAGATCTTCAACAATCCTGACAACAAACCATATTGGGGCATGCGCATATCGCTCGACGTCGACATGCCCGGCAACTGGGAAACCAACAACAACATCCTCAAATCAATGGATATGTACAGTGCCGGCGCAGGTGTGAGCATCGGCGCGGTCTATAATCTCCCGGTCATCGCCAATTTCTACTTTGAACCGGGCGCCTCACTCTACTATGACACATTCAAGGACAAAGGTCTCCTCACCTCGACCGTCAACCAGATCATGGTCTACCCCAAATACGGTCGATTTGGTATCCGCATCCCGCTGATGTTAGGCTATCACTTTGACCTGTTCACAAACGGCAACATCGCCATTTTCACAGGACCCGAACTGAGCTATGCCTTCGTCGGTCACATCTCATATGACAACGACGATTTAGAAGACGCGGGCTTTGGCCTCAACATGTTCAAGGATGAGCAACTTTTCAAACGTTTTGACGTCGCATGGCGCGTCGGGGCAGCCGTCAACGCAGGTTCGTGGCACATAGGCATCAGCTACGCGCCCGGCATCACCTCCATCACAAAAAACAACATCACCTGTCACGACAACCGTCTGGCCATCACGCTGGGTCACAATTTCTGAGCGGGAACAGCCTGTCCTATAGTATAGAACGACCTCTTAACTGACCGACCAACTGTGTCACGCCCTCTGTCGCCTTGACCGGCAGCACATTGACTCCGGCAGGCACAGCGGCCGGTGACGGGTCGATGTAATAAACCGGAATCCCTTTGGGAGCATAGTGCAGCAGACCGGCAGCCGGATAAACATTGAGCGACGTGCCGATGACAATCAGTATGTCAGCCTGCGACACAATCTCGATCGCATCCTCGATTGCCGGCACCGCTTCCTGAAAAAACACGATGTGAGGTCTCACCTTGTGACCCTCGATGACAGTGTCGGGTGTCGTGTCGAGTCCGGTCTCGGACGTCAGGTTAAACAACAGCGACTCATCGTCCATCGCCCTCACCTTCATCAGTTCGCCGTGGAGGTGAAGCACATCGGTCGACCCGGCCCGTTCGTGCAGGTCATCGACATTCTGGGTGATAATGGTCACATGATACCTCTCGTCACCCTCGAGAGCCGCCAGAGCCTCGTGTGCCGCGTTAGGGCGTGCGTCGACCAGCTGGTGGCGACGAGCATTATAAAACTGATGCACCAATGCCGGATTGCGGGCAAAGCCGTCGGCCGAGCACACCTCCATCACAGGATACTCCTCCCAAAGGCCGTCAGCATCGCGAAACGTCCTTATTCCGCTCTCCGCACTCACACCGGCGCCCGTCAGCACCACCACATTCTTTTTGTTATTGCTCTCCATGTTGTTTGACATTTGATTGATTAGACTGTTGATTAGGCGAGCCGGCCTCGGCCGGTTTTGCAGGCGCGGGTTTGCGGCGCATGTCGGGCGGATAGGAAATGCGGGCATGATACATCGACCTAAGACGCGATATAAATGACTCTTTTATCTGCTTGATGTCTCTGAATGACAGCGGTGACTCGGCATGGAGACCGTCTGCAACCTGTCCGTCTATGATGCGTGTCACAAGCTCGGTGATATTCTCGACCGAATGTTCCTTGAGCGAACGCGAAGCCGCCTCGACCGCATCGGCCATCATCAGTATCGAGGCCTCGCGCGTCTGAGGATTAGGACCGGGATAGGTAAAGGGTGCCGGGTCGGGCTCTCCGTCTCCCTCCTTCAAGGATGCACAATATTTGCTGTAAAAATACTTGGCCAAGCCGCGACCATGATGTTGCAGAATCATATCCTTGATCGCTTTGGGCAACTTGACTTTGTCTGCAATCTTGGCACCGTCTGTCACATGGCCGATGATGATGCGTGCACTCTGCTGTGGCGACAGGGCATCATGAGGATTGATGCCATACTGGTTTTCGGTGTAAAATGCGGGATTTTGTGTCTTGCCGATGTCGTGATACAGAGCGCCGGTACGCACCATCTGTACGTTTGCACCTATACGGGCGGCCGCTGTCGATGCGAGGTTGCTGACACCCATCGAGTGCTGGAATGTGCCGGGACACTCTTCGCTGAGTTTGAGCAATGTCGGATTGTTGATGTCTGACAACTCCACAAGCGTCACCGTCGAAATGAGACCAAATATTTTTTCAAAAATAAAAATCAAGATGTAGGCAAACGATGTCAACACCGTTGCGATGGCAAAATAGCCGATCTGTCGCAGGCTCACTGCCATCAGCGAGCCGGTGGCTCCCAACTCGACTCCGACGCAGGCAACAAGCAGAGCGGCGAACATCAGCATGGCAGCCCGCAACAGCTGACTGCGGCGTGACAACTCTTGCAACGCAAAAATCAGGGTGACTCCGGCGACAAGTTCGACAAACAAAAACTCAAAAATAAAGGTCGCGAAGACTGTCGTCAACACAAGCGTCACCATGTAGGCAAACAGCGCCGTGCGCCCGTCAAAAAAGACAGCCACGATGATAGGCACGATGCCGAACGGCACGATATACAACCCGCTGCTGATAGACTGCGACAACACAAGCGCCAGGATGTAGAAGCTGACAATGAGCGACACAATGGCTGTGAGATAGCGCGGCGAGTCAAACACATTGCGCTGATAAAGATAGAGGTAGAAGTATAGGCCGCCAAACGAGAGCAACGCTATCAACAGCTGGCCGATAAACATCCAGCTGTCACTGCCGTGCGAACCGGTGTCGCGCTCGGCAAGCATCTGCTCATAGGTGGTCAACACCTGATAGAGGCGCGGGGTGACAATGTCGCCGCGGTCTATGATGCGCTCCCCCTTTTGTATCACGCCGATAGCCACGTCGGCCGTAGCGAGGGCATTCTCTTTGCGACGCGCATTCTCGTCGACATCAGGCAGAATGTTTGGTTTGAGAATCGCCGCCAAATTGATTTTTTGAGCCGCACGGCGCACCTCGTCATCCTTGATCATGCTGTCGATTGCCATGTAGGCATTGCGCTGCGAACGCATTCTCTCGGTCGACTTCATAGCATAGTCGGCCGACTCTTTTCCCTCACCATGCCGCAGCATGATGTGAGGTAATACGACCGCCGACATTGTCGAGTCGGTAGAGGACGCCACCACGCCATCGGCATATACACGCTCGACGGCCTTGATGAGCCCAGACTTTTGCAATGCTGTCAGATCGCCGGCGTATATCGAATTTTTTACGTCGCCGGTCACAGACTCATCGAGATGATAAAATGGAACGAACTCGCGCTCGATGCTGTCGCGTATCAATTTTGAGGACTCTGCGTCGCGATATACCGGGATGTCAAAGGGTGCTGTCAGCAGCGCATATCCCCACGGACGGTTCTCCTCATATATCAGTTTATTCTCTCGCGTGCGAGGCATCAACAGCGCCACAATCAGCACGGCGGCCGCCATTATCAGCGTCCGCAGCCAACGAGGATTGAGTTTGAAGCTTGAAACCATAATTTAAGAAAGATATGATTTGACACGGGCCGCCGTGGTGACACCGTCGATATGCTTGATCGCCGTACACAAATCGTCGATCACCGAAGCTTTGTGGACTTTGATGCTCAGGTCGGCACGGAACACCTTGTCCTCTGTAGTTATGTTGAGGCCACGTATGTCAACGGCATTCTGCGAAGACACAAGGGCCGCCAATTCATGCAGAATTCCATGACGGTCAATACCCTCGACATGCACCACAGCTGCAAACATATCATCAACCGGGCCCCACTCGACGGCAAGTATGCGCGGACCGTAGCCGGCCTTCAGCAACGCCGCACGCGGACAATCGACTGCATGGACGGTCACAGTGCCGTCATCTTCGATAAACCCGAGCACATCGTCACCGGGCATGGGCGAACAGCACTCGGCAAATTTGAAGTTGATTTCCTCTTCATCGGCACGCAGCAGATAGGTCTCCTTAGGATTGATATCCTGAGGGGATTTAGAGCCGTCTGTCGACTTGGCGCCAAAGCCGAGCAGCTTTGAGATGAGCGCGCGTCCGGGCACTGTCACACGTTGCTTGCGGGCCTTGAATCTGGAGGCATCAAGCTCAATCTCGCCACGACCCAAAAGCAGATAGAGTTCCTGGCGGTTTTGCACCCGATAGGTACCGAGCACTTTTGTAATCAGCTCATTGGTATCCTCGATTTGGTTATCGGCCAAAAATTTCTCAAATATTTTGTGTCCCTCATCGATGACCGGCTGCTGTTCCTTGCGCAAGATGGCACGCAAGCGCGACTTGCCTTTGGCCGAGGCCAAGAAATTGATCCATTCAGGTTTTGGAGACTGCGACTGCGAAGTGAGGACCTCGACCTGGTCGCCCGATTTGAGACGGCTGCTCAGAGGCACCAGCTTGTGATTGACCTTGCCGGCGATGCAGTGCATACCGATGTGAGTGTGAAGCGCAAACGCCACGTCGAGCACCGTCGATCCGGCAGGCATCGTCAACAGTTCGCCCTTTGGAGTGAACACCACGATCTCTGACGCAAACAGATTGAGCTTGAGCGTGTCGAGAAAATCAATCGCGTTAGGCTCGGGGTCGTTCAATATATCCTTGATGGTCTTGAGCCAGACGTTTAGCTCAGACTCCTCATCACCGTCGCCTATCTTATACTTCCAATGCGATGCAAACCCCTTCTCAGCTATTTCGTCCATACGCCGCGATCTGATTTGTATCTCCACCCAATTGCCATCCTGACCCATGACCGTCAGGTGCAAAGCCTGATAACCGTTGGCCTTTGGCACGCTGATCCAGTCGCGTGTGCGGTCGGGATGCAACTTGTACAAATCGGTGATGGTCGAATAGATCTGCCAGCACTGGGTTTTTTCGGAGGGGAACGGCAGGGCC
>CAZKYR010000078.1:0-7748 GCA_964557035.1 uncultured Bacteroides sp.
GGCACGACGTTGTCGATGTTCTTGATGAACACTACGTCCGAGTCGATGTCGTTGAGATTCTCTATGAGTGCGCCGTGGCCGCCGGGACGGAACACGAGGTTACCATCGCGGTCGCGGAACGGTGTGTTGTCGGGGTTGACGGCGATTGTGTCGGTTGAGCTCTTTTGCTCAGACATGCTGACGTTGTATTTCACGCCATATTTTTTCTCGAGTACAGGCACCGATTTCTCGAGTTGTTCGGCAAACAGCTTGCGGTGATTACCCGAAACGGTGAAGTGGATATTGACCGTTCCGTCGGCCATGCGTGCTGTTTGTGCGCCCTCGGCGAGTTGCTCGTCGACGGGGGTACGCACATCACCGTCGGCAGCGTTGTGGAATGTGAGCAATCCCTTGGGGAGCGAGCCATAGTCGAGGCCCTCGGGTGAAATGATACCTCTGATGACATCTTTGTAGCGCCCTGCGGCAATGAGTTCGTCGGCGCTCATGCCGGTCATTTCCTTGAGTTTTTGGTCGAGAGCTGGGTAGAAGGCAAATTTGTGAAGGTTTGCGATCACCTCGGCTACGGGTGTGCCGGGCTCTGCCTTGTCGCTGTCACCGTCTACAAATGCGAACAGTGCTTTGAACATGCGCGATGCGGCCCCCGATGCAGGAACAAATTTTGTTACTTTGCCGCCATCGGCCAGATATTTGTCCCACCGCTCTGTCGCCAATTTGATTTCGTCAGGTGTGAGTGCTTTGATGCCGGCACCTACGCGTGCCGAGTCGATGATTTCGAGCATCGGAAACCCTGTTGCAAAAGCTTTGAGTTGCGAATCTAATTTGTCAGTGCTGATTCCTTTTTGGGAGAGTTGATCCCGATCTTTTTGATTAATCATGGCGTGAATCGTGTTTATATTATATATTGTGTTTGTTGTTAGCGGTTTATGCGCTTGAGAAGATTATAGGCGGCCACAACGCCCAATTGCCCGGCGCGGCTGAGATCGCTGACCCCTCCCTCACGGTTGCCTTGCTTGAGCTGTACAAAGGCACGGTTGTAGTATGCGTCTCCCATGTCGGGCGCGAGCGAAATGGCCATGTCATAACATTGGAGGGCAGTCGCATAGTCTCCCTTGGCGGCAAGGATGGTGCCTTTGTCATAGTAGGCGACGGCCATTCGCGGCGATGTGGCAATGAGAGTGTCGAGGTCGTTGAGGACCGAGTTATACAGTGTCTGTCGCGACATCGCATCTGTGCCCGATGTGTTGTCAGTCAGATCAGACAGCTTTGCTTGACGGGCAAGAGCGCGAGACAGCAGTGCCGGCGTGTAGCCCGGTGTCAGCGCGAGCACTTTGTTGAGGTCGTCGATAGCTTTGTCATAGTCGTGCAGCGACATGTATGAGATAGCGCGTGCAAAATAGTCGACGGGGCGGGCGTCTCGATCAGCTATGTCTTGATTGAGCTTGTCGCTGATGCCGAAAATCGTGTTGACCTCTGTTGATGTTGACGATGCATTGCCTGTCGGCGCAAGTGTCAGGCGCGCGCCGATGTTGAGCAGCGTATTGGCCATGTCGAGGTCGTCGAGGCGCAGCGATGCAATCTGCAGCGGTTCGTCCGTGTCGGTCGCAAATATCACCCCGTACAATGGCCGCAGACTGATGGCGATGTCGTGGTCTTGTACTTTGCCGCGGATGTTTTTATTGTTGTATTCCGAGTCTACTTCAGTTTTGTTCTCGACTGTCAGCAGTGAGTTGAACAGATTGGCGACAAGTTGCTCGGGAGTAGTGTCAGATTGCGGCAGCTGACTGTCATCATCTGAGGGTGTCTCGTTGCGCTTGGCTGAGGCCAGATCGAGCTTTGACAGTTCGAGACCGTGGTCATAGTCTGTTGCGGCTTTGCGTAAGTTTCCCAACCGCTCATACAGGCTCGACCTGAAAAAATATAAAGGCGCGATGTCGGGGGTGAGGGCGATGACATGGTCGATGTCGGCCAGCGCTTTGTCGAGCTTGCCAGTATCAGCATAGGCCATCGCGCGATTGTAGAGCGAGCGATAGTCACCCGGGTCGAGGTCAAGTACGCGGCTAAAGTCAGCGATGGCTTTGTCATAGTCTGACACCTCGCTCCTGAGCAAACCGCGGTTGTAGTATGCGACACTGTTGAGCGGGTCGAGCGAAACGGCATATTCATAGTCATCAAAGGCGCCACGGTAGTCATTGAGCTTATAGCGTAGATAGGCGCGGTTGATGTACAGTCCGGCTTGCTTGGGCTGCAGTCTGATAGCCTCGTCAAGATCGTTTAATGCGCTCGCAAAGTCACTGTCACGGTCAATGGCGATGCTTGCTCTGAGCGTGTATGCGTTCGCAATGTTGCGGTTGATTGACAGCGCTTTGTCAAGGTCGGCAACAGCGGCGACAGTGTCGCCTGTCGCCAGATTGAGTTTCGCACGACCGACATAACCGTTCTCGTAGCCGGGGTGGGACTTGATGAGCCTGTCGTAGCTTTGACGAGCGCCGTCGTGGTCGCCGATCTCCTCTTGTGCCAGAGCCATGTTGAACAGGATGTTGCGGTTCTCGGGCAACATGGTCAGCTCGTGGCTGTAGTCAGCGATGGCATCAGCTGTGCGTCCCATATTTTGGGCGGCTATACCCCTCACCTCATAGGCATCAGGGATGAACGGGTTTAGTTCAATAGCTTTGGTCGCATCGTCGAGGGCACCGTTGTAGTCGTCAAGGTTTAGCTTTGCAATGGCACGCATCAGGTAGGGCTGAGCCAAGTAAGGCTTTGACTCTATGACGCGGTTAAAGTGGCTGATTGCTACAAGATAATCCTCATAATAGAGCGCGGTCTGACCCACGCGCATCACCCGGTCGGTGTTGACTTGAGCTGATGTGCCGACGACACACACGATGGCCGCCAGTGCTGATATGAGGCATCTGATTAGCATTGTCAGAAGTTGTATCCCAATGCGAGGTTAAAGGTGTTTCGGCGGAATTTCACATCAAGGTCGGGGAGCGAGGCCGGCCCGTCAAAGACGTTTGTCATGCCCACACCGCCACCGACGGTGATATAATATTGCTGATAGGTGCAGCCGACACCAAATTGCCATTGCAGGTCAAAACGGCTGAATCCTCCTTTGCCAAAAAGCGAACCTTCGTCAGGGCGATAGTCGGTGATGAGTCCGTTGATGTCGGGCTCATCCCAACACTGGCGCGCCGAGATGTTGAAATTGAGCACCGGACCGGTATAGACCGACACAGAGATGTCATCGGTGAAGTCAAAGTGATAACCAAAGTTGAACGGAATCCTGAACCCCGTGTTGCGTATCGATCCGTTGATGACATAGGGAAGTGGCCCTTGGTTGTCAGTAGCCTCGGTCATCGCGGTCATGCGTGTACCGAAGGTGTCGTAGTAGAAGTGTAACCCGGGCTCAAAATAGAGGTTGAGCCACAGCGGTATGTTGTAAACGGCACCGATGTGAAAACCGGGACTGTTGGTATATACCGCGTCCGTCCCTGCCACTGATGTGACATCGAGTCCGACACGGGCTCCCAGATATGCTTTGTTGTCAGGATTATAGACCAAATAGTTTTGTGCTGATGCGCCTAAGCACGCTGCTACGGCAGTCAGTGCGAGTGAAATCAATCTCCGTTTCATAATCAGTAGTCATAAATAAGTTCAAGGTCATCAAGGTACATCGTACTGCCGACTCCGCCGACAAAGTAGTCGCCAAATTCGCTCGCTGAGCCTACCATGATGATATATTTAGGAACACGGTTTGTAGCCTTATAGTTGAGTTCAAACTCAAATTGTTTGTACTGAGAGACTGTCTCGCCGCACGCCATGCGTCCGTAGGCTATTACTTCGCTGCCGTTCGGATCAAACAGATGTCGGTCAGACGGTTTGGTGCGGATCTCAAACGGTGTCGGTGAGTCTATCAGAGCGCACCATACGACGCAGGTGTCGGGTTGCCCCTTGAGGTAGTCAAATGATGAGTCATTGACCGGAACCTTATCAATCGGTTTGCAGTCATATTTGAACATGCCGCGCACTTTTGTGGGCCGTTCGGTAAACTCGCGGCCAAAAGACAACACGCCGTTTGTGCCGTCAGTGCGGACGTAGTAACCGGAGAAGATGCTGCCGGCGGCAAGTTTGACGACTTTCCATTGTGTCATCAGCATGGCTGCATAGCCTGTGCCCGTGGGTGTGTCGGTTGTGGGCACGGTGTTGCTGTCTCCCAAGGTTGCGGCACCCTTGTTTCCGGTGCCCCAAAATTCTACGCCTCCCTCGGCCCAAGGACATTCAATCTTCCCTTCGCGATGCCAGTTCTCAAAATCGTGGTTGGGGAGTTGGGGGGCTGAGCCGGTGGTGAACGTCAGTTCTTGACCATATTCGACTCCACTGACAGCGCGAACGACATATTCGGTCTGCGGATCAAGATGTTTGATGCAACCCGTGAGCGAACCGTTGCTGACCGTCACGTCTTCGGCTGCCAGGGAAGTCCATGTGTCAGTGTCGGCTTTGCGATATTCAAATCCGGCCTCCGCGCCTTCCTCGGCTGAGCCGTATACCCATGCGACACACGTCCATGCGTCGACCGATGTGGTTGAGACGGTTGAGGCGACCACGTCGGCATAGATTGTCCACAACTGATCTTGGCCATACACGTTGACCATAGTTACGAACGGGCGCGTAAGGTCGATTTTATACCCTTCGAGAGGCGGATTGCATACCGACCCTGTCGGCCCGAGTTTGGCGCTGAGGACCTCTACGGCGCTCAGATTGGCCGTCTCGGGGAGTGTCACGATGATGCGGCGTCCTGGCACGTCAATGACCGATGCGCCCACTTGGCCTTTGACAGCGAAATAGCGTTCGATGCTTTGATCGACCTCGATGGTCCAGACGTATGGCTGATAGAGTTCAAGAGTGACATGCAGAGGTTTGGACAAATCGACTCCGGCCGACCAGTCAGGCTCATTGACAAAGTGTGAACCGGGTGTGACTGTGATGTCGGTCAGAACGACTTTGGCAATGTTGACCTCCTCGCCGATGTGGAGTGTGACAACGCGTTGAGCGCTGTCAATGTCGGCATCGAGAGTCTGTCCCTCAGCTACAATCGTGCGAATGTTTGGTTGTATGCGGGGGTAAGGGATGTCATTTTTGATACATGCCGGCAGAGTCGCTGTCAAAATGGCGACCAAAATCAAAATCAAGTGTAAATATCGCTTTTTCATGCTCTTGTCAGATATTCACGGCCATGCCGAAGTTGATGTTGAAAATATTGAACCTGAAGTTTGCGCCTGACGTGAAACGCGATCCTTCGTAGATGCCGTCAGTCATCTGTTTTTCATTCTTGAGACTCACGCCAAAGACGCCGAACGACACGTTGAACGAAATGTAATCCATGATGAAGACACACACGCCGGGACTGAAGTTGAGGGCCGCCTGCGTGATCGATGTGTGTGTGTCGCGGACTTCGCCTCCGATGATGCGTTTAAATCGCGAAGTGCCCCCTCCAAACTCAAGGTCCACTTCGTTGAAGATGGCAAATCGCTTCATCGTGCCCAGGCCGATGTAGTTGCGATAAACCAACGCGCCCGAATAGGACTTTGAATAGTAGCTCACATCCTTTATGCCAAAACTCATGTCATCGTCTATGTCAACGCTGAGACTGTTGATGTCTGCTATTGAACGGACGTAGTTAAATTTGATACCTATCGACTGGTTGTTTCTGAAAAAGTAGCTGATCGACGGACGCACCGAGTAGCTTTTTAGTTTCACATCGAGGTCTTTGATCATCGACAGCAACTGCACATCGTCGGTGTCAAACTCACCGTATGACGCAGTCAATCCGAATGACCACTGTCCGCGAGGAATGAACAGAAAATTGTAGAGTCCGCGGTCATAGCGGCCATAGTTTTTCTCGGGGATGATGACCGGAATGGTGTCATTGCCTACGATGACGCGCTGTGCGAGTATTTCGGGTGACAGGGCTGCCGAGTCGAGCAACACTTTAGGTCTCCGGGCAAGTTTGTCAATGAGAATGATGTCACCATCGGGTTTGCCGAAGTTGATTTCGCGAGCATGAGCTGTGACTATGCCCGTGATGACAAGTATGGCTGTAAGTATAAGTTTTCTCATGTCGTTTTATGCTTCAAAGGTAAAATGCCACGCCAAACGTGATCGAGAATAGGTTGATTTTGAAGTTGGCCGACTTTGAGTTGTAAGACGACACATATATTTGGTCGGTTTTTGACCGCGTTGTGCTGTATTTAAAGCCTAACACGCCGACATTCACTTCAAGGGCCGAGTAGTTGTTCAAAAACACTATGAAACCTGGCGCCAGTCCGATGTCGAGAGAGTGGGTCGTCGAGAAGGTGCCCGTGAGGTCGTCACCGCGACCGTTACAGAGCTTTGACTGACCTCCGCCATACTGCAGTTGCACCTCGTTGAACATGCCAAATCGCTTGTTGTTGCCAAAGCTGATGTAGTTGCGAAATGAGGCCATCGCGTAATAGGTCTGGCTTAACGAATAAAGGTCGCTGACGTCAAAATGGTCGTCTGATGACACGATGATGTTGGCCTCATCGAGATGCGTATAGGTGCGCTGATAGGCCACTCGCCCACCGGCTGCCAGGTTGTCTTTAAAAGCATACATCAACATTGGAGATACTTTAAATGCGTATGAGTCACCGTCTATGCCCTCGACGCAAAAAAATTGGTAGTCGTGTTGTGACGACTGTGAGTAGCTGATGCTGACCCCCGTGATCCATTGACCTTTGGGAATAAATGAAGCTTGTTCGAGACCGCGGTTAAAATGCTCCTGGCCGGTAACGGTGAGAGCAATTGTCGCTGCGATCACGGCAAGTGTTGTTGTTAACCCTCGTCTTGTCATGAGTTTGCGGTTTGAGTTGTTTTATAGGGGAGGGCCGACTCGATTGCCTCGTATGAGGAAGCGATGACGCGATCTTTGTCGCTGTCAGATGTCGGCGAATCTATCGGTTTGTGTATCGTGAGCGTGATGCGCCCCGGACGCGGCAGTCGGGCAGTGCGGGGCATCACTCTGTATGCTCCGTCAATAGTGACCGGCACGATCGGTAGCCCGAATTCGAGAGCCAACGCAAACGCTCCTTTTTTGAATTTGCCCATGCGCCCGGTGAAAGTGCGTGCTCCCTCAGGGAATATCACCAATGACATGCCGTCTCTGAGGCGTTCCTCGGCTTGTTGCATGGTGTGTCTGACACCCGCAGCAGACGAACGGTCGACAAAAATGTGACCGGCCGATTTACATGCCCGACCAACAAACGGGATACGCTCAAGCGACTTTTTCATCATCCACTTGAAGTTGTGTCCCAACCAACCGTAGATAGCAAATATATCATACGAGCCCTGATGGTTGGCCACAAAGACGTATGATTTGTCTCGGCTGATGTTTTCGCGCCCTTTGACTCTCACACTTACCAGCGACAGCCATGCAAAGCAACGCGCCCAGATGTGTGCGGGCCAATAGGACATCACTCGCGAGCTGCCACATGCCGTGCCGATGATGGTCAGCAGTGATGCGAGTATCGTCAGCACCACGATGGTCGGCAATGCTGTGGTGATGAAGTAAATTATATATAATGCTCTCATAGACAGTAAAAATAGCTGAACACTTTGATTATGTTCTCATGGTCTTTGCACGCAGCGGTCTCGCGCACCGAGTGCATCGCCCATTGAGGTGCGCCCATGTCAACTCCGCGCAGGTCAATCTGTGAGGTCAGGATATTGCCTAA
>CAZKYR010000079.1:0-7737 GCA_964557035.1 uncultured Bacteroides sp.
AGGCATGATGACGTATGCGCCGGCACGCTCGAGCATCGGCACGAGATAGGGGAGCACATATGTTGAGGTGTAGAGGTCCTCGACGGTAGTCATCATGCGACAGCGTTGCCACATCCATCGGCCCTGCTCGTTGTTGTAGTATCGGCCGTGGCTGTTCCAAAGCGCGATGTTGCGGTCTTGTAGGCCTGCGGTGACAGGTGCAGGAGTCTCAAGTTTGACAAATCGGTCGGCTTGTGCGACAAAGCATACGGACGCAATCAGCAGAGTGGTGACGAGGTTTTTAAAATTCGTTCTCATGGGTGCAAAGTTAGCTAAAATAACCGATTTTTTTGTGTACCTTTGCGGCAAAAATGATGTGTGGATGACAAAGTGTATCGTAGACTGCGGAAGCACTAAAGCAGATTGGATTGTAGCGGACACGGCGGGGCGCGACGTGCTCAGATTTACTACTCCCGGGTTCAATGCGGCTCACCTCAGCGAGGATGCTCTCGGTGCCGTCACCGAGGCAAAGATTCATGACGGTTTGGCCGGATGGCACGTCGATGAGGTGCATTTCTATGGCGCGGGATGTATCGGCGGGGAGGTCGATGCCCGTGTGAGGCGCATCCTGGCGCGTCTTGTCGGCTGTGCGGATGAGTCTGTGAGAGTCGCATCGGACATGATAGGAGCCGCGCGCGCATTGTTTGGCGACGGCTCGGGCGTGGCATGCATCATCGGCACAGGCTCAAACTCATGTTTATGGATTGACGGCGTAATTGCCGACAATGTGCCGGCGCTGGGATATATTCTCGGCGATGAGGGGAGCGGCGCCGTGATAGGCCGACGTTTTTTAGGCGATCTTTATAAGCGGCTGCTCGGCAGAGATTTGATTGCCGAGTTTGAGTCAGAATATGGGTGGAGCCAAAGTGATGTAATCAGGCATGTGTATCGTCCGGGCGAGGATGATGTGCCGCCCAACCGGTTTTTGGCTTCTTTTTTGCCGTTCATCCACCGGCACCTTTCTGACGAGCGGGTGCACAAGCTGATAGTCGACGAATTTAAACGTTTTGTCAGTCGCAATCTGTTGCAATATGACATGCACGCGCTGCCGATAGGATTTGTCGGGTCGCCGGCCTACTATTTCAGCGTTCAGCTGATTGAAGCGTTATCAGCCTGCGGACTCAGCGCAGCCACGATAATGAAATCACCTGCCGAATCGCTGTTGAGCTATCATTTGAATTTGAAGTAATCGGTCGAAATGATTTTGTCGCTGATGTCATACGCCTTGCGCTTGTGATTTTGGCGTTGAGGGTTGTCGTCTGCCACGCCGATAATCTCTCCTTGTGCTGAGACGGCGTAGGGCGGGCGTGTGCTGTCGAGAATGCTTTGGCCGACACCGCGCCATTGATATTCGCCGAGGCCGGCAAGGTCGAGCAGGGTGGGGTAGATGTCAATCTGGCCCATCACCTCATCGTAGCGGCCCGACACGGGCGAATTGAGGACAATGAACGGCACGAACTGTTGGTCAGAAAGGAAATTCGCCACCTCGGGGTCGCGCACCATCTTGGCGCGGTCGACACCGATGCCCTCATGGTCGCCGGTGATGACTATCATTGTGTCATCAAATTTGGGGTTGGCTCTTAGCCGGTCAATCAGTTCGCCGATTGCGCGGTCGGTGTAGTTGGCGACAGTCATGTAGTTGCGCAAGCGGTCGGGGTAGCGTGTGTCAAACTCGACCTGACGCAGCTCCTCGGGGATAACAAAGGGTGTATGGCCCGAGTATGTGACGAGCTGCACGAGAGTGTGACCGCCGGTGCGCCAATATTGCTCGGTCTCGAGTTTGTCAGCGGCCTGTCTGAAAAATGAGTGGTCGGCCAAGCGTCCGCGGGGACCGCTTTTCACATCAAGCTCAAAATGGGGCTTGTCGAGCAAAATGTCATATCCGAAATCTTGTGCGACGATGCCGGCATTCCAGACGATGCGTTTGTCAACTGTCATGCTCATGGTCAGGGCGCTGTCGCCGTGATGCTCCTTAAACGCTTTGTCGAGCGACATGTAGGTGTGATGTGGAAATCGCGAGCTGTAGGCTCCGTAGTTGACGGGGAGCAGTCCGGTGTGCAGAATCAGTTGCGCGTCAATCGAGCGTGCGCCTTTGACCTGCGACAATACATGCGGTGCATACAGCACATCCGACTCGGCGAGATAGCGATTGAGGTTGGGGGTGATTTCGATGCCGTCAACTTTTGTCTGAAGTACCCAACTTTCAAGCGATTCGCACAGTATGATGATGATGTTGGCGCGGGGCTTGATGGTGTCGCAAGCGACGGCTTCGGGCTGCTCGGACAGCCAGGTGTCGATCTCGTCGCGAAGCTCGGGCGTGAGTTCGGGCGTGCCGGCGACAAGTTCGTAGGCCCACGTGCCGGGGATGGTGTAATATGCTGCTCCACAGCTCGAATAGTCATACATCAGATCTTCATACGCTGCCTTGTATCCCCCCTTGCACAATGAGTGGATTGTGACGACAAGAATCGGCACTGCGACACAACATGCCAGCACGATTTTGATGCGTCGCGTGAGATGGCGCAATGCAACTCGCAAATCGGCTTTACGCAACAGCCACATCATCACCACGGTGATCGCAGGGAACAGCAGGTCGCACCAGCGCAACGATTCCCATACACTGGCCTGAAAATCAGAAAGATTTCCGGCTAACCCGTAGCTCGACAAAGGTATGACCGTGTAGTAGGTGCGAAAATACATCAGATTGGCAATCAAGAAGATGTCTGTCAGCACTCCCATGACGCACAGATACCATTTGCGGCGGATGACTATAACCGGCAACACAAGCAGTGTGGCCAAAGCAAGTTTGGTGAGCCACCCGATCGGAAACTGAAAGCCCGACCATGTGGTAGACATCGCCCAAATGATGTCAAACAAAAGAAATGTGGCGTAAAAAGAGCCGATTGAGACAGCGAGTATCTGTGATGCCTGCGAGGAGTGACGTTTCATTCGTTGGCTGTTTTGTGAAATAGGTCTATGTGATATTTGACATACTCCTGCATGTCAAAATTGTCGCGGATAAATGGACGTGTGTTGTCTGACAACCGTTGCAAAAGTGCACTGTCGCCATGCAGTTTGCGTATCGCGGCGGCGAGAGTCACGGGGTCTCCCGGAGTGACCAACAGGCCGGTGTGGTCGGGAACAATAAGGTCGCGCGCACCGGGGATGTCGCTGACTATGCATGGCACTCCGCAAGCCTGAGCCTCGCGAAGCACGCGTGGAGAGGCATCGCGGAGCGACGGAAGTATGTAGAGGTTGTGCCCGGGGATAAAGCGCGAAGCATTTTTTTGAGGGCCGAGGAATGTCACAGACGAGGGCGCGGCGTTGATGTCGGTCTCGTCGGCACTGCCGATGACTGTGAGTGCAACGTCGATGTCTTTGACCAGATTCATCGCGTCAATGAGCACACGCAGTCCCTTGTGAGGACGGCCTGCAGACATGCCGATATATATCAGTCTGAGTTTATGTCCGGCAGTGGTGGGCACGGGTGTCGGATTCTTGAGCGCATCCTCTACCCATTGGAGCATGAAGGGTTTACGCGCCGTAGAGAGTTTGTCGTGAGAGACTTTACGTGCGAGGGCCTCCTCGATGTCGGGCGTTTCGCAGACGATGTGGCACACGCGCGGATTGAGGAGCGCCAGATAGTTGGTGGGGTCTGATTTGCGCACTTTTGCCTGTGTGCCGCGATAGCCTATGTTTTTGACGGGCAGTCCTATTGATGCGGCAAGCATGGTGGCCAAACCTGATGTTGAAGGCGAGAAAGTCAATGTGACCTTGTGATTGCGCATGATGCGACGATAGGCTCTGATCGCTTTTAAATCAAATTTAGAGCGTATAGGCGGGGCATCCACGCCATTGGGTTGTTCGGTTTCGTTGGGGCCGGCAATAATAACCTTGATGTCAGAGCACTTTGCTATTTCGTCGAGTGTGGCTCGTACAACCGAGTCGAGATCATTGTCGGGTACTAACAGAACGATTTTCTTCATTTAGTCTTTGTTTTGTTGGTACAAAGGTACAAATAATGACTAATAAATAAAAAAGATAAAGCCACTTCGTCACGAAGTGGCTTTTTACCTTTCCTTGGAGTAGTCAAAACTCCAAGGCAACAAACCTAACATAAAACACGATTATTATCTAAAAGCTATGAATGAATTAAGCACTAATTCTAACAATCAATACTAACCCTAAAAACTAATTTTTTTAATAAATCAAACACAAATCCTTTTGTCTTTAATCCAAGGTCTGATGAGGTCCAGATTAAATGACTGTTGACCTCTGTCAAACTTTTTACGATGCAAAGTTACAACCTATTTTTTACTTGTCAATAGGTGTGATAGGGCAATATGATTACAATATAGATAATATTTAATACAATATTATTATAAGTATCAGAAAATCAATATAAATCTAATATGTTAATATAATATAAATATAAATATAATATTATTAAATTTATTTATAATCGTGCCTTCCGGGCCATTTTTATCATCTTGGGATAAGAGAATTTTTATCAGTCTGAGCAGGCGCCGAAGTGCCATGCTTTGCTGCCGTGACACCGCAAAACTGAGATAGAAAAAGTTGTGGTAAGATGAGACTCGGTTGTGAAAAAATGCCTAACTTTGCCATCCTGATTTTATGTGAATTTTATAGAGAGATGAGTTCGTTCAATGCCGCCGCTTTCAGACGTGCAATCAAGCCCTGGATGCTTCCGATAGCAATGCTGACCGGAATGTTGTTGCATAACTACATATCTTATGTAGAGTTTTTGTCGCCGATATTGATTTTCATCATGCTGCTGATTACCTATTGTCGCATCGACCTGCGGCATTTCAGATTCGGCGGCTATATATGGTGGCTGCTGATGGTGCAGATTGTCGGAGCAGTGGCGGTGTATCTTGTGCTCAGACCTTTTAACGATCTGATAGCTCAGGGTGCGTTCATGTGCGTGTTCTGCCCGACCGCAACCGCAGCCCCGGTCGTGACCGGTATGCTCGGCGGCTCTGTTCACAAGGTGGCTACCTACTCGCTTGTGAGCAACTTTGCTGTCGCGATTACGGCGCCGCTGTTGCTGTCTTACATGAACCCTGAGGCTGATATATCGTTCTTTGACACAATGCTCAGGGTTTGCCGCAATATCCTGCCGTTGATACTCGGGCCGATGGTGTTGGCAGACCTTTTGGCCCGTTTCAGGCCGCGTGTACATGATTATATCGCCCACCATCAAGGTCTGTCGTTTTATATATGGGCGTTAGGTCTTTTGATAGTAGTGGGCAATTCTGTCAGCTTCATCATGCGCGAACCTGTCGGTGCGTTGCCGCTGATGGGTGGACTCGCTCTTGTTTCGCTTGTCGTCTGCGTGGCCCAGTTCATGATCGGCCGCAAGATTGGAGCTCATTACGGCGACAAGATCTCGGCTTCGCAGAGCCTGGGACAGAAAAACACAGTGCTGATCATCTGGATGTCATTGACATATCTCAACCCCATCGTGTCTGTCGCGCCGGCCGCATACGTCGCTTGGCACAATACAATCAACTCTTATCAAATCTTCAGGTATCAGCGCCGGCACCCGGGCGCCTGAACATGATGGTCTGCGCGATGCCGCGCGAAGCGAGATAGAGGATGAATGCACACCAGAGGCCGTGATTATCCATCAGGGGGGTGAGAAGATACCATGAGGCGAAAAAGATAGCCGTGGCGACTGCAATCGAGACGAGCATCTGGCGCTGTCGGCCGGTGCCGATAAAGACGCCGTCCCAGGTGAATGCCATGAAACCGGCCAACGGTATGGTGATGACCCATAAACGATAGTCAGAGGCAGCCTCTGCTACCTGCCGCTCTGACGTCAACAGGTTGATGACGATGTCGCCACCAACGGCATATATGACCGTGAAAGCAATCGCGACGCCTCCGCCCCAAAGTATCAGTCGCCTGACTACATTGTGTGTGGCAGCGTGGTCGTTACGGCCTGTCGTATGTCCGGCAAGAGCTTCGCCGGCATAAGCAAATCCGTCGAGAAAATATGAGAAAAAAATAAAGAATTGCATCAGCAATGCGTTGGCCGCTAAAATGATGTCCCCCTGCATCGCACCGGCCCGCGTGAACCACAATGTTTGCGCCACGAGACACACCGTGCGCAAAAAGATGTCTGCGTTGATTTTAAAAAATCCGAGAAATCCTGACAGGTCAAAGATGGTTTTTATCCACAGATGCTCAGGCTTGTATCGCGTAATGATGACCAAGATGCCGGTGAGTGCGCCGGCCCATTGTGCCGTCAGCGTGCCTGCCGCGATGCCCCGGACGCCCATGCCGAGCAGATATACACAAATGAGGCTCGCAGCGATGTTGACAATATTGACCAGCAGGCTGATAAACAGCGTGGTGCGCGAGTTTTGCATTCCGATCAGCCACCCTGTGACGACATAATTGGTGAGCATGGCGGGTGCGCCGTATATCAGGATGTCGAAATAGGCTCGTGCTGTCACCGTAGTGGCTGCATCGGCCTTGATGAACCCGAGCAGCAGACGGGCGATCGGACACTGACAGATGACCATGGCGAGACCAATAGCCCAAGCGACCGTGAGGGCGCGCCACAATATGAGCGACCGTCCGCGTGAGTCGCCGCGGCCATAGGCGCGTGCCGTCATGCCTGATGTACCCATGCGCAGAAAGCCCAACAGCCAATAAAGCAGGTTGAACATCGTGCTACCGACAGCTATTGCGGCGATGTAGACAGGTGAGCCGAGGTGACCCGATATGGCCGTGTCGACCAATCCCAAAAGCGGAGTGGTGATGTTGGCCAATATCGCGGGCAGAGCGATAGCTAATATTTGACGGTCAATCTTTTTCATAGTTATAGCCCGGCTCGCGAGCCGGGCTATAATGATTATTCAGTCAGAGTGATATTATTTTTTGAGTGCTTTGCCGCGGCAGCTGTCCCAATAGAGGTAGCCGATCAGCAGCACGTAGGCCACGACACCGAGTGTCTGCAGGGTGTTGTAAGAGAGTCCTGAGTTATACTCGAAGCCGAAGAATCGGGTCAGAGCGGCGAACACGCCGAAGAGGGCTCCGCCGGCGATGAGGCCTGACGATATGAGTGTGCCTCGGTCGCGGCGAGCGTCGCAAGTCGCCTTGTCTTTAGATGATTTCTCGACAAAGTAGGCAACCGCACCGCCGACAAGAAGAGGCGTGTTGAGCTGCAGCGGTATGAACATGCCAAGGCAGAAGGGGAGTGCCGGTACGCCGAGCCAGTTGAGCAGCAGGGCGAGCACAACACCGACGATGTAGAGTATCCACGGGGTGTCACCTCCCATCATCAGAGGTTCGATGACATTGGCCATGGCGCTTGCCTGCGGAGCGACGAGGGCGTTGGGATCGTCAGGGTTGAAGCCGTACACTTTGTTGAGCACGAGGATGACACCGCCGACTGTGGCGGCTGACACCAGTGTGCCGAGGAATTTCCATGTCTCCTGTTTGCGCGGTGTCGAACCGAGCCAGTAGCCTACCTTGAGGTCTGTGACAAAGCCGCCGGCCATTGAGAGGGCGGTGCAGACCACGCCGCCGATGACCATTGAGGCCACGATGCCCGATGTGCCGCTCAGACCGATGGCGACAAAGATAGCAGATGCGATGATGAGTGTCATCAGAGTCATGCCTGACACGGGGTTAGAACCGACAATGGCGATGGCGTTTGCAGCCACG
>CAZKYR010000080.1:0-7692 GCA_964557035.1 uncultured Bacteroides sp.
GCTGCTTGGCGACTGCGTGTGGGACACCAAAACCAACCTCGAGAAACGCATGCACGCCGAGGCAGGTGCCAACGCTGACAAGATGCGCATCGCACGCCGCGCCAAAGAGCAAAGTCTCGACGCCATCCACGACACAGTACACGAGATGGCAAAAGATGAGGCTCGTCACGGCCGCGGTTTTGCCGGTCTCTACAACCGCTATTTCGGCAAATAATCACCGAGCCGACATTCAGTCCCCGTATATACACGAGGTGAGCATCAACAATGATGCTCACCTCTGCTATTATCTCGGTGTTTTTATTTGGGGGTGCGTGAAAATCAGTAGGGCATCGCGTAGTCGAGGCAGCAGACAGCATAGGTGACGATGCCGATGAGCACGAGCTGACCGATAGCCAGGAACAGTGCCACGATGGTCATCACTTTTGGGCCTGACATGCGCACGGGGAGGCCCCCCTTGATCGATTTGAAGCAAGCGTAGAGCGAACCGGCGATGGCAAGGAGAGCCACATAGAGAGCGCCGCTCACCAGCGGGGTGAAAATCATGGCCAGGAAGGCAATCAGCGCCAACATCAGGGCGACAGGCGCCGAGGTGGATGATGAGCGGTTGTAGGCATAGCGGACACCGCTGTCATAGCGGACGGCACAACGGCTTCGGGGCTCACAGCTTTGGTCAGCAGCTATGCGCGACGGCTCGTCAATCTCGTCAGTCTTGATGCGGAATGCGGTGCCTGCGGCGGGGTGATTGTTCAGTGATGAATGTGTATCCTTGGTACTCATTTAGGAAAATGGAGCGAGAGTTTTTTTGAATTGCGACACAAAGTTATGGCAAATATCTTGACGAAAATGATTTGATGCGTTAAATGACGTTAAATCTCAGATGTTGACACAATTTTTAACACACCTGTACGTAAAGATGGTATATGTGCACAATTTTTTTCACAAAAAGGTTGATGCTAACCCTGGCGGTGTCGCTGATGGCGATGCTTCCGGGGTGGTCGCGCGGTTACATGGACTTTGTGGGAGATGCAGACAAGGCTGTGGCCGAGGAGCGATGGGATGATGCCATCGAGGCGCTCGAGAGTGCCATGCGGCTCGAGCCGTCAAACGACATGAATGTCCTGTTGCTCTCCAACACCGGCATGTTGCACTTCTATGCCGGGCGAGACAGCATCGCCCTCAGCCGCCTCGACGCGGCACACGCAATCGCGCCCCGCTCGGTGACGATATTGTGCAACCGGGCACGGGTGCTCACGGCCACAGGCTTTGTGGATGACGCGATTGCCGACTATGACGCAGCCACCGCGATAGACTCGACCACAGTCGAGCCCTACTACTACCGAGGCATGATACACCTGCGTGCAGGGATGCGCGAGGCGGCTGATGACTTTGAGGCTCTCAAGCAAATTGCACCCGATGACATGCTCACCCACGAGGCCTGGTCGCTCTATGACCTCAACATCGGGGCGTATGACGATGCCCTCCCCCACCTCAATGCACTCGTCAAGGCATCGCCGACTGCTCAGCTCTATGGCGAGCGGGCTCTGTGCAGGCTGAAAACCGGCGACTATAGCGGAGCTACCGATGACATTGCACTCGGTCTCGAACTCGATGACCGTTGCCCGATGCTCTATGTGGCCCGCGCACTATATAAACGTCTGTCCTATCTCAACGACGAGTCGATGGATGATGTCAAACGCGCAATCGACCTGGGCGCTTCGCAACAATTCATAAAAGAGATAATCGGGCTGTGAATACTCACAATTAAACCGACAGTTTGACAATGATAAAACGCAATTACCAGATAACAGGCATGAATTGCGCGGCATGTGCCGCACGTGTCGAGAAAGCGCTCAACCGATGCGAGGGTGTCGAGGAGGCCACGGTCAACTTCTCATCCTCGACCGCCCGTGTGACATTTGACTCTGAGCGTTGTGACGTCGACCGGCTGCGTCAGGCAGTGCTCGATGCAGGATATGACCTGCTTGTCGACAGCACCGTCAACGAGCTTGAGAATGAGCAGAAAAAAGCCTATCAGCGCCTCAAACGGCGCATGTGGGGAGCAATCGCGCTGTCACTGCCGCTGATGGTGATCGGGATGTTTTTCATGCACATGCCCCACGCCAACGCCATCATGTTCGCGCTGGCGACCCCGGTTGTATTTGTTTTCGGTGCACAGTTTTTTAAAGGCGCTTGGCGTCAGCTGCGTCATCGGTCGGCCAACATGGATACGCTGGTAGCGCTCAGCACCGGCATCGCGTGGTTATTCAGTGTGAGCAACATGCTATTTGCATCGTGGTGGGAGGCCCGCGGAATTCATCCGCACGTCTATTTTGAAGCGTCGGCCGTCATCATCGCATTCATTTTGCTCGGTCGCACACTCGAGAGCCGCGCCCGCCAAAACACCTCTTCGGCTATCCGCAATCTTATGGGACTGCGTCCGGTCACGGTCACCGTCCGCGATGACCGGGGTGAACGCATCATAGGCGTGTCGGACATCAGGCAGGGTGACACAATCGTCTTGCATCCGGGCGAGCGCGTGGCCGTCGACGGCGAGGTCATCGACGGGACATCGTTTGTCGATGAGTCAATGCTGACAGGCGAACCGCTGGCTGTGGCCAAACATCAGGGAGACAAGATGTATGCAGGCACAATGAACACCACCGGCGCCCTGACATACAAGGCCGTGAAGGTGGGCGACGACACCGTGTTGGCACGCATCATCCGCATGGTGCAGGACGCGCAGGGGTCAAAGGCCAAGGTGCAGCATCTTGCCGACCGCATCTCGGCCATCTTCGTGCCGGTGATCATCACGATCGCCGCTGTGGCGTTTGCGGTGTGGATGATTTGTGGCGGGGATGATGCTTTTTCGCACGCACTGTTAGCGGCAGTGACCGTTCTCATCATCGCGTGTCCCTGCGCACTGGGACTCGCCACGCCGACAGCCATCATGGTCGGTATCGGCAAAGGCGCAAGCGAAGGCATATTGATACGCGACGCCGAGGCTCTTGAAACAGCACCTAAAGTGACTGCCGTGCTGCTCGACAAAACCGGCACGGTGACATCGGGCCGTCCGACAGTGACCGACACCATCACCTATCGCAATGTGGAGTCGGCCAACGACATCCTGACCTCAATCGAGCGTCTGTCAGAGCATCCGTTGGCCCACGCCGTCACAGACAGCATCGGGTGTGAGGCGCGCCATCTCGACATCTGTGATTTTGAGAGCGTCACGGGTCACGGTGTCACAGGTGTGTATGACGGCAAACGCTATTACGCCGGCAACCGCAAATACATGCAGAGTGTCGGCATCACAATCCCGCCGGCCGCAGAAGCCGATGAGCGCCGTCTGGCTGAGGCCGGCTGCTCGGTGATCTGGTTTGCCGACCCTGATGGTGTCATCAGCCTCACCGGCATCTCAGACCCGATCAAAGAGGGCTCGGCCGTGGCCGTGGCACAACTCGAGAAGAGCGGCATCAGCGTCTACATGCTCACGGGCGACAACCGTGTGACAGCCGAGGCGGTTGCACGTCGCGCCGGCATCAAACATGTCGAGTCAGACTTGCTGCCTGAGGAGAAAGCACGATTTGTGCAAAAACTGCAGAGCGACGGCACACGCGTGGCGATGGTAGGCGACGGCATCAACGACAGTGCAGCCCTGGCTGTGGCCGATCTCGGCATAGCCATGGGCACAGGCAGCGACGTCGCCATCGAGGTCGCCTCGATGACAATCGTCTCGGCTGACCTGCGCCGGCTGCCGACAGCATTCAGGCTGTCGCGGATGACGCTCCGCACCATACACCAAAATCTTTTCTGGGCTTTTATCTACAACATCATCGGCATACCGCTCGCCGCGGGGGTACTCTACCCCGTGTGCGGATTTTTGTTAGACCCGATGATTGCCGGCGCGGCGATGGCGTTCAGCAGCGTCAGCGTCGTCACCAACAGCCTCAGACTCAAGTATAAGAAAATCGGCACTCCAATCGCGCCGAATAACCCGATAAAAAACAGACCGAATATGGAACAAAAATTTATTGTTGAAGGAATGGCTTGCGGCCACTGCAAAGCACGTGTCGAATCGACCGTCTCGGCTATCAGCGGCGTTGAATCAGTGGCTGTCAATCTTGGGGACGGCACCATGACTGTCACCGGCGACGCGCCTGCAGACGCAATCGCTGATGCGGTGACAAAAGCGGGCTACCCTACCCGCCCGGCCAAGCCGCTAAAGCTCCAAGGGAACGATGAGCCAAACGGTGTGATTCCACTTGGCAGTGTGCAATCTCACCCAAACGCGGTCGGCGGTGACGCGCACAATCTCGGCTTTGTCGAGTGCCACAGCTTCACCATTGACGGTGAGAACGGCCTGAGTCAACGGCTGCACGGAGCGCAGTGCGGTGCCAAAATCAAAAGTCACGGCATCTCCGGTGTCGAGGCTGCGCATCGCTACGCGCCGGCCATCGGTATAACTCATAAACATTGTGCCGGGGGTCAAATAGCGCATCGTGAGCATCTTTGACACATACCGCACCTCATCGTCGGCCAGTTCAGACTCATCCTCGGGCTCTTGCGGAGCCTCGGGGTCGCCGTCGACGACCGCAGTCCCCGGCAACACCCTGACACGACAGCGCATGATGCGGCGGTCGCCATAGATTGTCACCGATGTATTGCCCGCAGCGACACCGGTGACCGTGACTTCTTTGCCATCCACCTTGACAGTGGCGATCTCCTCATCCTCGCTCTCGGCCCTGACATCGTCGGCGTCGTAGACTGTGATTGTCTCTTTTTGACCCGCAATCAGCTCGATGCTGTCAGACGAAATTGAAGCAAACAAACGAGCGTCGTCATCGTCGCGCGAATGGCACGCGGCAAGCATCAATGCGACAAATAAGCTTAGTAGCGTGCGTGTCATGGCAAAATATTGATTATTACCGACCCGTTGAAATCGGCCGTCGAGAACCCGATGGTGTGGGTCCCGACACCGAGCGAGTCAGTGGTGACAAAACCGGTCGTCACCGGTGTACCGTCAACGGTGTATGAGGCATTTGATGGAATATAGGGAGAATTGAGGCCGATAATGCCATCGGCCATCGTGTAGGTCGGTCGCAGGGGAGGATACTGCGAAGGAGCGACAGGGTCGTCAGGCGATTGAGGATCATCGGGGTCGACTTTGCCCCCGTGAGCGTCGCTTTCAAAAATATCGCGCACCAGGGCCTGATTTACCACAAACGGATTGTGATTCCCCTGGATGGCAAATATCGCTGCGTCGCGTGCTCGCTCGGCGTTGTCGACAGGGTCGGCGTCGTGCCACGCTATTAGCTGTCTGAGGGCCTTTGCATTTATGCCCGGCCAACGGCTGTCGGTGACAAAATTCCAGCTGTTGCCGTCGCTCCACAGCGTGTCGCCATAGAGCGTG
The DNA here is from genome assembly GCA_964557035.1 of uncultured Bacteroides sp. Classification (GTDB taxonomy): domain Bacteria; phylum Bacteroidota; class Bacteroidia; order Bacteroidales; family Muribaculaceae; genus CAZKYR01. The sequence goes on from CAZKYR010000080.1 coordinate 5,411, forward strand.
ATAACATACAGGGCGGCGCGTGCAAAATCTCCCTCATACCCCTTGGGGGGATTGTACATGTTCACCGGTGTGTCCCCCAACAGGCCCGTACCAACGCTCCACACGCCGTTGTCAAAATCAGGCGATACTACGCGTCCGGGAGGATAGTCGCGGACAGAGGCGGCCACGTCAGGGTGGCAGGGGACAACGTTGAAGAGATCAAATTGCACCTCCGCGCGGTCGGCTTTGTTCCACCATGCGGGCGCGAGGATGTGCATCTGACTGCAGTTGTTGATGTCGAGCTCTCGGCTGTCAAACCGGTTTTTTATGGCGCCGTCGCCGTTGCCGTCTATCTTGGCCAGTGATACAATCAAGTCAGACGCCGTGACATAGGTCTCGGGGCGATTGTCGGATGCCGTCGACAGCATCAGATTGAGCTTAGAATTGTCGTCGGCCCGGAGTGTGGCGACACTCATCGCAGCGGCCACGATAGCAAACGACCCTTTCATTGTTTGATGACAACAGGATTCATGATGAAAAACACCAGCTCGGTGAGCAGGTCGTATAGATTGGCACGCGAGCCGACACCTTTGCCGGCTGCATCACAACGTCTGATGGCCGAGATAATCTCAATGACAGCCGCGGGGTGAAAGTTGCGCATGCCGGTGATGACATCGCGCGCCTGAACCGGCCATTTAAAACCGAGCTCATTCATCACGCCACGCTCGCTCTTGTCTGCGCCATATTGAGCGACGAGGATGTTTTGGAAAAGCGTGAAAATAGCCGAGAGGGTGAGCACCACCGGATTGTTTTTGGGATTGGCGGCAAAATAGCGCACGATGCGCATGGCGGCGGCTGCATCGCGCCGTGCAAGCGCCGAGACAAGTTCAAAATTATTATAATCCTTGCTGACGCCGATGTTGCGCTCTATTGCCTCGGGTGTGACCATCGCGCCCTGACCGAGCGTGACCGTGAGCTTGCCAATCTCGTTGTCGATGCGCGAGAGGTCGCTGCCGACATAGTCGGTGAGCATTGCAAGAGCCTTTGGCTCAACGCTGAGGCCACGGCCACGTATGAAATCAGATATGGCGCTCTGGAGGGCGCGGTCGCGCAGACGCGGAGACTCAAACACCACCCCACCCGATTTCTTTATGGCAGCCGTCAGCTCCTTGGCCTTGGCCTGCTCACCACGCCACGCGATGACAAGGATTGTGGACTCGACAGGGTTCTCGGCGTATGTGGCGAGGGCCTTCAAAAAAGCACTTTTGGCGTGGTTGTTTTGCGCCTCCTTGACGATCACGACAATGCGGTCGCTCATCATGGGGTAGCGGCGGCACATATCCATGACCGACGACGCATCTGTCTCGAGACCGTAGACGGTGTAGAGATTGAAGTCGCGGTCGGCCTCGGGGACAATATTCTCGGCCATCTGCACAAGGCGATCGATAAAATAGCCCTCCTCGCCATGCAAAAGATAGACGGGACGATATTGACGACGCGACAGTTCGGTAGCGATAGATGAGAAAGAGACGGATTCGGCCATTTAGTAATTTTTTTGTAAATTTACGCAGATTTTCACGTCTTGCAAAACTTTATGACCAAAAATATATCGCTGACACAATTAAATCTGCCGCCGGTGTCGCTGAGAATCGCAAACGACACCATCTATGACCCTTTGCGCCAAAAATATGTCGCGCTGACGCCTGAGGAGCATGTGCGACAGCATTTCACGGCGTTCTTGATTGAGTACCTCGGATATCGCTCGAGTCAGATGGGCAACGAAGTGTCGCTCAATCTCTACAACACGCGACGCCGCTGTGACACGGTGGTGTTTGACCGTGAGGGCAAGCCCTGGATGATTGTGGAATATAAGGCGCCGAGCGTGCCGCTGACACAAGCTGTCTTTGAGCAAATAGCTCGCTACAATTTTGTGTTGGGGGCCCAATACATCGTTGTATCCAACGGATTGAACCACTATTGCGCGAGGTATAAAGATGGACGATATGTCTACATGTCTGGGCTGCCCGAATATCCTGCGTAAGATAAACGCCTGTGTGCGATAAATGACCGAGGGCGTGTCAAATCTGCATTTGACACGCCCTCAAGGTTATAGTGAGTTAGCTGTTAAGCAAGGAATCCGAGCAGCACGCCGGCAGCCACTGCCGAGCCGATTACGCCCGCAACGTTCGGGCCCATGGCGTGCATGAGCAGGTAGTTGGAGGGGTCGTACTCGAGACCGAGGTTGTTTGAGATACGCGCTGACATGGGCACGGCCGACACACCGGCATTGCCGATGAGGGGGT
>CAZKYR010000081.1:0-7687 GCA_964557035.1 uncultured Bacteroides sp.
GAAGGAGCGTAGTCGGGCTACGTGACTGAGTGAAAGGGAATAAGAAGGCCAAAAGTTGCGAATAATAACATTTTCTTGCTGCGCAGGTTTGGTTTAAAGTTAGTAGTTATAATGTCTTTTTATCCTATACCACTTGAAAGATACCTTTGTATCGGTCTCTCTTTGGTCTCTTCTGCTGAGTTCTTCGGTCGTGTACGTCAAGTACACTCCCTTATCACTCAGAAGAATAGCCTCAAAGATAGACCGCTCAGAATTTAACATTTCTTGTGAGACAGGCTCTTATGTTAGCGTCGTGAAACTTGACCGAGATAGCCTCCATGGTGCCGCAGGGCATACTCGTGACGCGAGAAGCCGATAGCATTCATGGTGGCGACCACTAAGATGTCACCGATGACGGTCATGGCGGTTGTCGATGTGGTGGGGGTGAGGCCGAGCGGACACACTTCGGGAGCGCCGCCTGTGAAGATGGCGACATCGGCGCTCTTGGCCAAGGGTGAGTCGGCATTGCCGGTGATGACGATGAACGGAATGTCGCTATACAAGCCGCGGGTGAGCTCTATCAGCCGCAGGATTTCGTCGGTCTTCCCCGAGTTTGAGATGAGCAGCATGATGTCGTCGGGTTGCAACACGCCCAAGTCGCCATGCTGCGCTTCGGCGGGGTGAAGGTTGACGGCCGGCGTGCCTGTCGACGAGAATGTAGTGGCGATGTTGAGCGCGATTTGTCCGGCTTTGCCCATGCCCGAGGTGACGAGCTTGCCACGGCGCTTGTGCACATGCTCGATGATGAGGTCGACGGCGCGGTCAAAAGCGTCGGAGACAGGGATTTGAGCGATTGCTTGTGCCTCGGCGTCGAGAATCGTGCGGGCGGTGTCTTGTATTTTGCTCATAGGTCGGGATTTTGTTCAAAGTCGCGGATGGCGCGCACATAGTCGGCCGGGATTGCTGCCGAGCCTTTTGTGAGCGGGTCATAGCCCGAGAGAATCGTGCTGCAGATGCACTTGACCTCACCGGTGGCGGGGTCGAGGACCCGTTGTTCCATGCGCAGCGAGTGCTCGCCGATGCGTGTGGTGCGTGTCACCACGGCAATGTTGTCGTCGACATATGTCGGAGCGTAGAAGTTGCACTCGGTGTTGACGATGACGGCTTGCACATTGCTCATGTCAAACCCGCGTCCCATCACTTGTGTGAGATAGCGTGTCTTGCCCAGATCAAAAAACTGGTAGTAGACGGCATTGTTGACATGCCCGACGACGTCGATGTCATTAAATCTGATCTGGAGCGGGACGATGTGTCTGAACGGCGCCGTGATCGCAGGCACGCGCGGGTTCTCGGAGGGTGGAATATTTACAATAGCGTTTTCCATGTCAGTGAAGTTGTATTTTGGTGATGACTTCGGCTCCGATCGCATTGTTGATGTGTTCGACGATGCTTTGGCGTTGATAGCCGAGGTCTTGTTTGAGCGAGGCCGATGAGATGTAGACGTGCAGCACGCCGTCGACCACATATCGGCGGGTGGTGAGGCGGTTGACTCCCGGGCCGACGACTTCGCCCCACATCCATGCCGCGCGGTGTTGCAGAGCGTTGTCCTTGCGGTCTTCGCTGAGCAGCACGGCGTCGATAATCTGTTTGACAGAGAGGGGGTCGGTGCGTTTCATGGCGCAAAATTACAAAGAATTATCCACGCATGGATTTTTATAAAGAAAAAAGAGCGGATAAAAAATCTTTTTAGTTGGTTTTGAGCAGGAAGAAACGGGGCTGACAGGCTTCTAAGCTCACTTCGCCCTCGATGTCATCTCCGCTGAGAAGGTCTGTACATGGCGCGGGTAATGTGAATGATGAATCACCCACGGGGAATGCAACAAGGATGGTCTGTCCGGTCTCCGGGTCAACTTTAGTGATGACGAATCCGTCGGGGATATCGGTCGAAGTGAGAGTGCCGCGCCACAAGGCCGGATATTCGCTCCTCAGATGATAAAACCGGCGTGTCTCGGTCCATTGTGCTTCCTGATCGGCGTCGTAGGGGGTGAGGTGGCCTGATGTGCGACCCCAGTGACCGCCATATTCGGTGTGAAACCCCTCGCCGGTGCGATCGCCAAACTCATCACCATAGTAATTGATGACCGGCTGAGAACTGCATACGATAGCGGCGTGGAGCAGACGCAGCTTGCCTCTGTCATTGCCTATCCTGTCATAAATGCGCGACATGTCGTGGTTAGACAAGAAAGCGGCAGGATAAACGCCCGAGCGATAGCCGCGTTGTGTTGGCTGAGTGGTCACTAACTGTTTGAGAATCGGCACACCCCAGTGGTTCATCGCGTCAATGATGCGCCAATTCCACCATGTATCCATGATGGCGTTCAACCCACCCTCTTTGACAGTTGTGAGATGTTGGGGGTCGCCCCATTCCTCGGCCAGCATGAAGCCCAACGTGCCCCATTGTTCACCGGCGTCGATGCGTTTCTGACACTCTTCGAGTTGAGTGGCTCTGAGTTCCTCCCAATAATTATGTCCGTTTTGGCACAGCGAGTATGCCGAGTCGAGGCGCCACCCGTCGACTCCGAGTGAAGTCCAATAGCGTATAATCTCTTTGGCAAACTCCAATGACCCGGGGTAGACACATGACGGTGGCCATGTTTTTTCGCCATTGTCAGCAATGAATCCTTTCTCATCCATTTCGGGCAGCAGACCGGAGGGGGATGGCTTCACGGTTCCGCAATTCTCGCCGAACGAACAGTCGAGAAAGACATAGATGTTCAGGTCGTGGGCCTTTTGCAAGAGCTCTTTGAATTCGTCGAGGGTGCCGAAGTGAGGGTCGATAGTGAAATAGTCAGAGGGGAAATATCCGGTGGCTCTGATTTTGTCGCCCGAGGGGTCCTGATTGTCCGATGAGTCAAATATAGGAGTCATCCATATTGCGTTCATGCCTAAATCCTTGATGTAAGGGAGCGCCTCGATCACTCCGCGCAGATTGCCGTCGGTACGTTCGCCCGGCGATGTCCACAGGTCGCAGTAGCCCTCGGCTCCACCCTCGCCATGAAGAAATGACGCCACCATTATCTGATAGATTGACAGTGAGCGCAAATCGGTTGATAAAGGCTCTTTATCCGCAGTTATCCTGAAGGTGTAAACGATAGGGGTGTCAGAGTCGTCTGTGGTGACATTGTAGGCCAGGACTGACTCGCCTTTGGGGAGCGCAACTATAGAGTGGTCGCTATATTCTGTCCCGTTAAAGTTGATGCTTACGGCTTCTTTTGGATTATCAAGAACGGCTGAGAAAGAGAGAGAGCCTGTCAGTGGGAGTGCAACCGCATACTCACGTTGGTTGGGTGAGAAATTGATGTCGACAGGTTTGCCGTTGAGGCGCAAATCGATTTCCTGAATGCCGGCATTCGCTTGTAAGCATGCAAGATTGAACATGCAAAAGATGAATATTGAAATCCGCACAGCATTGTGTGTGATAGTTTTATATGTTTTAGTCATGGCTTGTATCAATGAATGATTTTGCGTACTTTGGTTCCGGTTTTTACAATGAAGATTCCGTGAGGGAGCCGGTCAACAGATTCTCCCATAAAAATGCCCTGCAGGTTGTAGATTCTCACGGCATCTGATTCCTCTACGGCGATCGGGATGATGTGAGAGACCAGCTCGTCAGGCATCGGAGAGGGGAGCTCGTCCTTGATGATCCGCAGCTCGGGGTATCCGCCAACATCTGCTTTCTTCCAGCGCCATGTGTTGTCAAAATCCCACTGCAGCGTGTCATCATAGGTTGATTGCACTTCGGGATATAATCCCGGACGATCAGAATGGTCGGCAAAATCTGACCAAGCGTCATCACCCTGCTGAGGGATGTCACACCAGGCGTAGTTGCCGTCAGACACATTCATCGTGTTGTTGTTGCCACCAAATCGGCCGACAAACCGGCCGGGTGCATTGATAGATTTGTTTATTGCCGCCGAGTTTGTCACTGTCCCGTAATTGGCACCGACAAGCCCACCGGCATAGTTTGATGCGTAAATGTGACCTGTGGCATAACAATTTGTTATGGTGCCGGTGTTTTTGCCAACAAGGCCGCCGACGGCCTTCTCATCGGGGGCTGACACGTTGGTTGATGAATAGCAGTCAGTCATATATCCATCCTCAAGGACGCCGACCAGGCCTCCGGTCGCGAGAAGACGCGAACGCACCTCGCCTTGTGATGAAAGCGACTGAGAGATCTGGCAATCTTTGGCGCGCCCTGCAAGCGCACCGACATAACCGACACCGTCAACGTTGCAATCGGCAACGACAACATGCTCGAGCGTAGCGCCGTCGGCTACACCGAACAAACCTGCGGCATGACCGGGGTTGGTTTTCACCGTGAGTCCTGTTATACTGTAACCGTCACCATCGTAATGCCCTTTGAACGGACACGATTCGTTGCCGATAGGTGTGATGGCTTGATCGAGTTGAATTGAGGCCGTTTGAACGAAGTGTGTGTTTGGTGCCCAAAAAGTGCTGTGTGTCGACAGGTAAATCAAATCATCCGCGCAGCCGATTTGATAAGGGTCGCCCGGTGTGCCGATGCCACCGCTGAAGAAAACCGGTTGGAATATGCAATCAATGTAGACGTTCACCGTTTGCTTGGTCGTGTTTCGTGCTATGACGCCGATTTGCTTCAGACCTGCACACTGTTCGTCGGACAATTTAAACCATTCTTGATAAGACTGACGAAGCGGATAAGAGTATGACCCGTCATCATTGCGTGTCATGCGGTATTTTTCGTTGATCGCATCTTGCCACTGCATGGAGAAACCTGATTGGGCGTCGCACCACGAGAAAATGTACACGTCATCGCCTAAATCGACTTTTGGTGTAATGGTGATTGTGCCTTTGCCGGCCAAATTGAGCGGAGAAGGCGATGATGTTCCGCTCGCTTCATATTTAGTGGCCGCAAAAACGCCTTGAGCGGCTGCCGTAAAACAAAGAAGTGTGAGTAGTCCTTTGAGCATAAATAGTTTAGATTAATATTTATACGTTGGTTTATAGAAATTTCATCAAGTATCAGATAAGTTCGCGACATTGGCGCATTGACAAATCTTCATGGTCAGATCAGGCCGCGGTCGCAGCCGCAAAATTACAAAGAATTATCCAAACCTGCGAAATAAAAAGATGCAAGATTCATAAGGTCTGAAGCAAAACCGTTTTGACGGAACGAGCGGTGATTTTGCTGAATGAAATCTAACGTATGTGAAGAGATATTAAGAAATAGAGGATAGTCAAAATCTTAATTGTCAGTGAGTTGGTCATGAATTTAATAAATTAAAATAAATTTTAAGAATTATTAACATGGGGGGGAGGGTAATTTTTCGTATTTTTGCACGAATTTTTTCATTAACAAGAAAGAATTGCCGGTTATTTTTTGTCAATAAATTGAGTTGTATTCTTTGTCAAAAATCAGTAGTCGGGATACAACAGTTGATAAAAAGTCACTCTGTTAAAAAATGGTTTTTTGATTAGTTGCAGTGGATGCAATCTTGTTCAAGACCTGACAAATTTGATCAATACCTATCTAAAAGTTACATGTCTATTCTTTTAACACATCTGCGAAAGACGATTGTTTGCGGGACGCTGGCACTGGCCGCGTGTCTGCCCGTGTCTGAGGCGGTGGCGTCGGACGTCGGGGTCAAGACAAACGTCTTGTATGATGCGACGGCGACAGTCAACCTCGGGGTTGAGATGCGCTTGGCTCCCAAATGGTCGATCGACATATCGGGAAATTTCAATGCCTGGAAGCCGGGTGGGCACTCGCTCAAGCACTGGCTTGCGCAGCCCGAATTGCGCTATTGGTTGTGCGAGGGTATGGGCGGACATTTTTTTGGCGCACACCTGATAGGCGGCCAGTATAATGTCTACAACCTCAGCTTGCCCCTTGGTCTGTCAGTAAAAGACTATCGCTATCAAGGGTGGGGCATCGGCGCCGGTGTGTCATACGGTTACACCTGGTTGCTCAACAAGCATTGGAGCGCCGAGGCCGAGATTGGCATCGGATATGTGTGGATGAGGTATGACAAATTTGAGTGTGAGACATGTGGACGCAAGGTCGAGGGCCCCAAGACACGCAATTATGTCGGTCCTACCAAGGCTGCGATTAATCTTGTTTACGTATTTTGACTCTTCAAGCAATGAAAACACGAACAGCTTTTGTCATAGCGGCTGCCATGATGGCAGTTGCCCTTGGGTGTCAGGCTCAAGACGTAGAGCTTAACAACATCATGGTCGACCACACGTCGACATCGCTGGTTGTTAAGCTCGATGTCGACGCATCGGCCTTGTCGCTCAAGAGCAATGAGGAGATTTTGGTAGAGCCGGCAGTCGAGTTTGCCGACGGGCGCAAAGTGGAGCTGACCCCGGTGCTTTTTGCCGGTCGCAACAGGTATATCCAGGCCGAGCGCCACACGTCGTCGCTCGACGGGGCGATTTTGTCAAAGGGTGGCGCGATCGTCACCATTGACGGCATGATGCCTTACGACGAGACGATGGAGCAGGGCCGGGTGGTGGCCACCGTGCTCAAGCGCGGGTGTTGCAAGCGCGAGCTTGAGGAGCTGCCTCTGTTGGCCGGCACGCCATGGGATTTTCACACCGCTGCATGGGCGTTTGTCCCCGAGTTGGTGTTTCTCACCCCCGAGGCCGAGGGGAAGAAGGTGCGTGACCTCAAAGGTCGTGCTTATGTCGATTTTAGGGTGAACCGCACCGATATAGACCCGTCATATCGCAACAACCCGCGTGAGTTGGCGGTGATATATGCGACAATCGACTCAGTGGTCAGCTCGCCTGATGTCACGCTCAAGGCACTCTCATTTACGGGCTATGCGTCGCCCGAGGGCCCGTGGGACAACAACGTCCGCCTGGCCAAAGGACGCACCGAGGCGGTGTGCGAGTATGTGCGTTCGCTCTATGACTTCCCCCGGTCGGCGCTGAGCACAGCGTCGGTGCCTGAGGATTGGGAGGGCTTGCGCCGGGCTATCGAGGAGAGCTCGTATGCCAACCGCGATCAAATCCTGGCCGTCATCGACGACCCATCACTGCAGCCCGATGCGCGCGACCGCATGTTGGCGACCCGCTTCCCGGCTGAGTATAAAGAGATGTTGCGCGACATCTATCCGGCGCTGCGACACTGTGATTACACCATCAACTACGAGGTGATGCCGTTTGACGACACGGAGAAGATACTTTTACTTGTCGATACCGACCCCCACAAGCTTTCTCTGCGTGAGATGTTTGTGGCAGCCAAAACGCTTGAGCCGGGCAGTGAACGATATTGCAAGGTGTTTGAGAAGGCAGCGCGGATGTTCCCCACGTCAGATGTGGCCAACCTCAATGCCGCCCTCTCGGAGATACAGCGCGGCGACCTGATGCAGGCACGATATTTTATCGACCGTGCCGGCGAGCTGCCGCTGAGCGTCTACACACGCGGTGCATTGGCAGCACTCGAGGGGAATGTCGCCGAGGCGCGTACCCTGCTCGAAAAGGCTCAGGCCATGGGAGTGGAGCAAGCGACGGCCGCACTGGCACAGCTCGACATGATGCCTCAGGAAAAGAGCGCCAAAGAATAATCAAACCATGACCGTGAGCGGCCGCGTGCCGCCTATAATTATAGCAACTTATTATTTACCAATCTTATAAACTTAACAACATGAAAAAAACCAAG
>CAZKYR010000082.1:0-7515 GCA_964557035.1 uncultured Bacteroides sp.
CCAGGACCCCAACATTAAAAGTGTTGTGCTCTACCAGCTGAGCTAGCGAATCGGGTGCTTTGAGGCGCTTCGCTAAGCGCTTTCTCTAAAAGCATTGCAAAGGTAGGGGGTTTTTGTGAATTGTGCAAATTATTTGCGAATTATTTTTTGTCGGCATTGATTTTTTGGCTCTTTTTGGCTCTTTTGTGATTGATTTGTGGTCGCATCGCGCCCAAATGTGGCTTATAAAACTTATAAAACTTATAAGAGCCGCCGGGGTGAATGAATATAAAATGGTCGGCCCGGGGTGGGTCGACCATTTTGGTGTCGGGAGTGACCGCATTGCGGCTGTCCGCGTAAAGGATTGCACTCAGCGCACCAGGGGTGGGATTGCACCTCCCACGATGTGGGATTGTGCCCTCGCGCAGGTTATTTGATGAGGACTTTGGTGGCGGCGGTGCCTTGACGTTTGATGTAGAGGTGACCGCGCACGGGGGTGTCTACCAGGTGACCTTGCAGGTCGTAGTATTGCGCGGGGCCGTCGATGGTCTCATCGATCGCTACGTTCTCGACGCCGGTGACTACTCGGTCTTGGAGTGTAAAGGGCTTTTCGTCGTGGACGACAAGGTACGAGGGAGCGATGTTGTATTGTGTGGCGTTGCCTTGGGCGACTTGAGGTGCGCGGGCACGTGCTTTTGCCGCGGTTGACTTGACAGCGATGTTGACGAGGTCTTTGGGGACGACGGGGATGTAGGCTGTGACGTTGGCGGTGTAAGAGAAGTGCTCGTTTGTCTTGTCGGTGGGAGCGTACGCTGCTTTGTGCGACGTGCCGTCATAGAAGGGAACGTTGTCGGTCTTGCCCGAGTCGGTGTTGTTGTAGTATGCCGATGTGCTCATATACTCGGGACCGTAGCCAAGGCCGAATGTCGATTGGGGTGCCTCGTCAGCCTGTGTGGCCACGGGGTTGTCGTCGACAAATCGGTGCGAGAGGGCGTAGTAGATCGAGTGGGTGCCGTCGTTGGCCACGGGGTGGCTGTCGGCTGCGTCGTTGAGGTCAAAGTGGAGGTGGGTGAGGTAGTAGTAGTCTGTGCCATATTTGCCCAACTCGAGGGTGGTGTTGGCGTCAGACAGCTCGGGGAGAGTGTATTCGCTGTATGCCTCGACCGGGTTGATGCCGTTGGTCGAGTAGCTGTAGCCTGCCATGAAGTTCTTGTAGTTGTCCGGGTTGATTTTGCCCTCGAGATAGTCTTTGTAGTCTTCGCCCAGGCGAGTCTGGCACACGACGCTATAGTCATATCCGTTTGTCATTTCACCCCAGAGATAGAGTTTGAACGACATGTTGTCATATACCTGATATACGATCGGCCACGCGCTGTTGTCGACATTCTCATCCTCGGGTGTCTTCCATGTGTACTCGGTGCGTGTACGGTCGCCTGCCGTGATCGTTTTTGTCTCGAGCTCGTATGTCGCGACAGCTACCTCGTTGCTTTCGGGATTGTGTTCGGTGAGGATGACGCGGTCGATGATCTCTTTCTCCTCAAGATAGAGGGGCACCTCGACGGTGACGTAGTTTTTATATGTGCCGGCGTCATCTATCGCTTGGTCAGGGTCAACCTCGGCGCGTGTACCGGCGAGCTCAGATGTGAGTTCAGCGATAGCAAAGCGGGTCTCGTCAGTGGCGATTTCAAGACCCTCGACATGCTCGGGGTTTTTGAATACGGCCTCGACAGAACCGGCTGGATAAAGCATTAACATATATTCGTGTCCGGCGACCATATCATCATCTCCGCGATTGAGGGCGTCGTTGTGCGACGGCTCGTCAAAGGTGATTTCGCTCAGGTCGATGATGCCGTCTTCTGAGATGCTCAGTTTTTTGGCGGTTAATAAATTTGACCCTTGTGATGGTTTTAAGAACTGCCAGTCTGCCTTTTTGTAATTTCCTTCTACGCGAATGTAAATGCGGCCTACGTATGTGTAGCTCTCTTCGGTTTCGCTCGGTTGCAACTTGATGGGGCGTCTGAAAACTGAGAACGCTATGTAATTGTCACTACCATCCCAGCCAGACCAATACTTTGCAAGCGGGTCTTTGTCTGAGATGACGTGTCTTGATCTGAGCGGGTTGCTGCTATAGTTTGACAAGAAGAAGTGGTCGACAGTCTTGTTTTGTGCTACATCCCTCTTTGTGGCGTATGTGCACTCTGACTTGGGCACGACGTCGAGATAGAGGTTAAACGGCATGTCACCGTCGGGGTCGAGCTTGTCTTTGTCTTGCTCAAGGAGATTGATGTAGGCATAGTTGACCACGGTTGCGCCTAACTCTACCTGTACGCCTGTGATGAGCTCGAGGCGGAGGCCGTAGAGATTAAACTGAGGGCCGGTGGGATCGTCGTCGGGGCCGGGGAAGGGGGTCATCACCGACACATCCATCGAGCCGCCGCCTGCCAGACCGAGGCCGACAACGTCTACGTTGGTGAACAGGTCGATATACTCGGTTTTGCTCATGTCGGGCTTGCCGTTTTTGAGCGGGTGATAGATGCCGCGGATTTTGACAGCTTTGCCAAGGTCGAGGTTGAGGACTTCGCCCGAGGTTACATGGAAGCCCACCTCAGCGCCCTGGGGCAGCGGGGTAGACGAACCGGTCTCGACGTTGAAGTATGCGCCGCCGATGCTGAGCACGGCTGTCGCCGGACCATTTGTGAGGTTATTGTCGATGAGCTGTTTAGCGTTCACGGTCCAGCCGGCCGTTGATGCCTTGGCCATCGGGAAGTTTTGCTTGATGATGGGAACGCGCTCAGCGTTGTCGATGAATGCGTAGCAAACCTCCAAGGTGCCGGCCTCGATGTTGACGCCGGCAAATCCGACACCCAAGCCGATGAACTCGCAAGGCGCCTCGGCTACTACCTTCATCTGGCCGTTGCCGAGCGACACCAGACCGAGGTCAAGGAGACTGTCGTTCTCGGGTGTGGCTCCATTTTTTATTTCGACAGTGCCGTCTGGTTTGTAAAATAAGATGGTGACAAATTTGAGGACATCGACATTGAGGACCGACACGTCGCCGGCGGCCTGAGACGGCAGGATGAAACCGGCTTTTGTCCCGGCGCCATACACCGTTGCGTTTTCAGCGTCTGTAGGCATTACTTTGAGCATCTCGTCGATGGGAACGGTGAGCGACAGACCGATTGAGCGAGAGAAGTTGAACGGGTCGCTGTCGGTGACATACTCTAAGTTGTCAAAAGATGTACCTATCTTGATACCGGCTCCGGGCTCGGCCATGTAGTTTTCGCCAATGAGCGGAGTGCCGACAAAACCGGGATAGGTGACAGTCCGGTCAGTCGATTCGGCTGCCATGGTTGACAGCGCGCCAAAAATGGTGCAAATTACTGTGAATGTGGTTATAAAAAATTTCTTCATTGTATATGTGAAATGATTTTATGCAGAATTAGTAGTGGTTATAAGTCTTAATTTTTTTTGAAAAAACGGTGCAAAGGTAAGCATAATATGCTGTGCGGCGAATACAAATTGCGTTAAATTTGGCAAAAAAAATAGGGTGGTGGTGGGGGGTAAAATACTGATATATAGGCATTTAATTTTTGGGGTACACTCAGCACTTTTCTGTGCACCACATACGGCCCAAAAATACCCGCCTCGCACGCCCATTATGCCCGCCGAGCACAGCGTGAAATATTTACAATCAGGCGTGAAGTAGGGACGCACGGCTCGTGCGTCCACCTGACAATCAATGCGTTATGAAATTTGGTTTTGCGGACGCACGAGCCGTGCGTCCCTACTACATACGTGTAAATCAATGAGTTGCCCTACCGACTCTAAAGACCCTAAAGACCCTAAAGACCCTACCCCTCCCTCCAACATGCAAAAAAATGACCGGCAACTCTTATGAGCTGCCGGTCATCAGTTATACTCAGAACTATTCGATTATTTCAGGCGCAGGTAGGAGTAGCCAAAGCGCTCGGCTGCCGCGCGGTCGAGCTCTTCGCGAAACTCGGGTGCAGCTATCGATATTAGCAATTTGGCTCGCTCGGCAAGGTTGCGTCCGCGCAGGTTGACACATCCATACTCAGTCACTACATACTGCGTCTGGAATCGGGTCGTCACCACGCCGGCGCCGGGTGTCAGCACCGGTTTGATCTTGTTTTTGCCTTTGCCGGTTTTGGCGAGCATGGCCAGGAATGACATGCCCCCCTCTGACCTCGACGAGCCATACACAAAGTCGTGCTGGCCACCGATGCCCGAGTAGATTTTTGTGCCGATCGAGTCGGCGCACACCTGGCCCGTGAGGTCTATCTCAAGACACGAGTTGATCGACACCACGCGCGGGTTCTGGCCGATGATAAACGGGTCGTTGGTCCATGCTACATCGCGGAATATCATATCCTTGTTGTAGTCCATGAAGTCATACAGCCTGCGCGAGCCCAACGCCAGCGAGGCGACCGATTTGCCCGGCTCGATCTTTTTGAGCGAGTTGTTGATGACGCCGCTCTCGATCAGCGGCAGCACGCCATCGGTCATCGCCTCGGTGTGCAGACCGAGATTCTTGTGATTGGCAAGTGCATGCAGCACGGCATTGGGGATGCCACCCACGCCGATTTGCATCGTGGCGCCGTCGGGAATCAGCTCGGCGATATATCCGCCGATGCGCGTCTCGGCCTCGTTAGGCTCGGGTGTGGGCACCTCAACAAGCGGATCGTCACACTCGACACAGGCGTCAATTTTGTCGATGTGAATTATCGGGTCGCCATAGCTGAATGGCATAGCCTTGTTGATCTGCGCGATAATCACTTTGGCACACTGCACCGCCGCGGTGGCCAGGTCGGCCGACACGCCAAACGACACATAGCCGTCCTTGTCGGGCAGTGAGCAGTTGATCAGCGCCACGTCGATGGGGCATGTGCCGTCGCGGAACAGTGCGGGTACTTCGCCCAGGAACCGTGGCACCGTAGCGCCATATCCTTCGGCGATAAACTCTCGCACGGCGTTTGACACAAAGAACGACTCGACAAAAAACGAGTCCTTCAACTCGGGACGTGTATAAGGCGCGGGTCCTTTTGCGACTGCAAATGCGTTGTACAGCGTGACTCCACGCAACTCGTGGCCGCGCTCGGCCAGGGCAGCCTGCAACACCTCCGGAATCGATGTCGACCCCTGTATGAAGACGTTGTCGCCGCTTTTAATCAGTTTGACGGCCTCTGCAGCCGACATGAAATTTGCCATGTGTAGTTAGATTGGATAAGGTGGATAACTGGGGGTGCACTCTCTCACGACTTGGCGTGGTCGCGGTTGAATTTGCTCAGACGGTCGCTCAGACGCTCGAATGCAATCTCGTCGGTCAGCATCGGCACGCACACGCGAAGGCCCTGTTGCATCGACCCGGTCGATTTGAGCGAGATTGTCGACACTCCATAGCGCATCAACTCTTTCTGCAGCTCGCCGCCCGTCAGGTCGCCATAGCGCACGGTGAAGAAAAATCCGTCGGCTATGGGCGACTCGCCGTCGTGGCTGTACAAAATCTCAAATCCGTTGTCAGTGAACAGTTTTTTGGCACGTGCACTGCGCCGGCTGTAGTCGCTGCACTCCTCCACAAAGTCGAGCTTCCCGTCAACGGCTGCCCCGAGCATCGCCGCAAGGCCATATTGAGCCGAGTGGCACACGCCCGATGACATCACGTAGAGCACGCCGAACGTAAAGGCATCGCCAAAGGCCGGCACGCCGTAGTAGTCGAGGAAGAAGTCATACTTGCGGTCGTACACCGCCGGACTCATGCACACGATGGCGATGCGCTGTCCCGCGTAGCTGAATATCTTTGACGCCGACAAAAAGAGGATGTAATTGTCGGTGTAGCGTGCCACGGTGGGGATATAGGGCTCTTGATTGGGGTGACCGTAGCGTTTGCGGTTGTCCATGCCCATGTAAGCGTGGTCCTCGAGCACGATGACGTCATACTTGGTTGCCATGCGGCCGATGATTTCGAGCTCCTCCTCGGTCATGTTGGTCCATGCCGGGTTGTTGGGAGTTGAATAGAGCATCGCAGTCACCTTGCCGGTCGAGAGTATCTCCTCGAGCTTGGCCTCGAGCTTGGCGCCGCGATAGTTGTATATGTCGAGCGAGATCTGGTTGAGACCGATCACGAACGCCTGATGGTGCTGGGCCGGGAAACCCGGGTCGATGAACAATATGCTGTCACGACCCTGCTCGCGCTGACGCTGCAGCATCAGCAGCATCGTGGTGAAACACCCTTGCATCGAGCCCACGGTCGGCACTATGCAACGCGGCGGTATGTCAACGTTGAGAAATGCCTTGACAAATCGCGAACCGTTCTCTTTGAGTTCGGGGATGCCCGCGATGTTGGGATACTTGTTGGCGCATCCGTTGCGCAGAGCCTCGATCTCGGCCTCGACACCGATTTGGTTGGGGGGCAGGCCGGGGTTGCCCAGCTCAAGGTGTACGAACGGCTCGTTCACCATCCCCGATATTGTCTCGGCTACGGCAAGGATCTGGCGGATGGTCGCGTGGTCAACGTCAGCAATGGTAAAGCGCTCGAGAACCTCATCGAGTTCTTTGCGCGAGATTGGCAATTTTGACTCTTCCATAGTTCATCACGAATGTTGACGTGTGTACTCGAGACCCGCGCGGAACGCCGCGATGTTCGCCTCTACGATTTTCTCACCCTTGCGGCCGAAGATGGTGTTGATCGCATCCTCGATTTTCTTGATGTCGATGTCGACCATCGGGGCACATGCGCCCAAGAGCACCATGTTTGACGAACGCACTGTCGCAACCTCTTTCGCAACCTCGTCCATGTCAAAGGCGATCACAT
The DNA here is from genome assembly GCA_964557035.1 of uncultured Bacteroides sp. Lineage (GTDB taxonomy): Bacteria > Bacteroidota > Bacteroidia > Bacteroidales > Muribaculaceae > CAZKYR01. Next base: position 6,812 of record CAZKYR010000082.1, read on the forward strand.
GCTTGTGACGTTTGAGCTCGGCGTCGATCACCTCCGCCTCAGGATAGTTGGGGATGTTGACAAAGGGTGCTGTGTTGGTCACGATCCAACCCTCGGGCTTGAGATACTGTATGTAGCGGAGCGCCTCCATCGGCTCGAGCGACACGATGATGTCGGCGCCGCCGCGCGGTATGAGGTCTGAGGCGATAGGCTCTGACGAGATGCGCAGGTTTGACTGCACGTCACCGCCGCGCTGGCTCATGCCGTGAACCTCGGCTTGCTTGATATAAAGATTGTCTTTGAGGGCAGCCGCACCCAAAATTGTGGCGATTGAGAGGATACCCTGGCCGCCGACACCGGCGAGAACTATATCTGTTTTCATCTGGTTTGCTGATGTGATGGTTTAAGGTTATTTTTTAGCAGCTTTGGCAGCGGCGGCGGCATGGCGGCGCGCTGTCTGTATGCACTCACGACGTGCGATGATGACCGAGAGGCCCTTGTACTCGATCTCCTCTTTCATCATGGCCATCAGCTCATCGTGTGTCTTGGGGAGTGCGTCGATGGTGCGCACGTGCTCGGGCTCGGCGCCCAGGCCGATGCAGATATCCTCGAGCTTGCCGGTGCCTTGTGAGTCCTGGCCGCCGGTCATGCCGGTGGTGTGGTTGTCGCTGATGATCACGGTGATCGGGCTGTTCTCGTTGATTGCGTCGAGCAGGCCGGTCATG
>CAZKYR010000083.1:0-7491 GCA_964557035.1 uncultured Bacteroides sp.
ATAGAACGCATAGTTCTTACGACCATGACGCTGCAATCTGATTTTTGTTGCCATTAATTAAGTTGTTAATTATAAGTGATTTGTATTGAACATAAATTGATAGGGACTTGATGTCTCTGTCAAATACGGGCGCAAAGTTAACGATTATTTGCCTAATAGACAAGTTTTTTCGTAACTTTGCACAAAAATTTTTTGAATATGGTGCAATTTGCCGATGCAAAAATCAATCTCGGGTTAAATGTGCTCGAACGGCTTGACTCAGGCTATCATACGATTGACACTGTCATGTATCATGTCGGTTGGCGTGACATTTTGGAGGTCGTGCCAGCGAGCAAAAGCGGCACAACGCTCACTACGTCAGGTCGAGCCGTGGATTGTCTTCCCGAAAAAAATCTCGTAATGAAGGCTTATCATGCTATGAGTGAGTTGTATCGTTTGCCCGAGTCTGATTTGTATCTTCACAAAACGATACCTGACGGAGCCGGTCTTGGGGGCGGATCGTCAGATGCGGCCAATATGCTCAAGATTTTGCGCGACATGTATTGCACCAATGTGACTGACGACCAACTTGCCGGGATAGCGGCTCGATTAGGTGCCGACTGTCCGTTTTTTATTTACGACAAACCTATGCATGCTACCGGCATCGGCACTGATCTGTCACCGATCGCTATTGACCTTAGAGGATATGTCATCGCGCTTGTCAAAATCGATAAAAGCGTGTCGACACGCGAAGCGTATGCAGGAGTCACACCCCGCTATCCAACGATGAGAGCCGGCGAGATTGTAACGAATATCCCTATTGAAGAATGGCATAAATATCTGACCAATGATTTTGAGCAATCAGTGTTTGCCATTATTCCTGAGCTTGCCCTCATCAAAGACGAGTTATATAAAATGGGATCGATATACGCGTCAATGAGCGGTTCAGGCTCGACTATATACGGACTCTTCCCTGCAAGCACAATTATAACTGATTTGCGGGCAGATTTATCAAACAAATTTCACAATTCTGCAATTTTTGTTGATGTTTTGCGCTGACCATGTGAACGGTTAGCAAATTTATTTGTTGTTATTTATAAAAAGTGCTCTTCGCAATGTCAAATTGTGATTTTTGGCAAGATTTTTGTAGTGATAATGACGAATAATAACTATGCAAAATAAGATCAACAAAGATATGGATAAGAATGAGAAACAAAACATCATGGATGATGATGCAGTCATCATGGATGTGACGCCCGATGAAGAGACTGCCGACGAGGCTGAGATGGCGGAAGTTGAAGGTAAAAGCGAGCTCGAAGCGCTTAAAGATCTGCTCAACGAAAAGGAAGAGGCTTTGGCCAAGGAAAAGAAGGAATATCTCTTTTTGATGGCGGAGTTTGACAATTTCAGGAAACGCACCGTTCGTGAGCGCGCCGACCTTTTAAAAAATGCGGCTGAGTCAGCTCTTAAAGGTCTTTTGCCTATTGTCGACGATTTTGAGCGTGCGCTCGAGGCCACAAAAGAGTCGTCAGACGCAGAGTCGGCTCGCGAAGGAATGAATTTGATATATAACAAGCTCATTAAGTATCTCGAGCAGAATGGCGTGAAGGCAATGGACTCGACCGGCAGTGATTTTGATGACAATCTTCACGAAGCCATTGCGATGGTTCCGACCGGAGATGAAGCTCAAAAGGGGAAGGTGATTGATACCGTATCAAAAGGTTATATGCTCAACGACAAAGTGTTGAGACATGCAAAAGTGGCTGTAGGTCAATAATCCGACTAAATTATGGAGAATAAGAGAGATTACTATGAGGTGCTTGGAGTGTCAAAGACTGCAACACCTGACGAAATAAAAAAGGCTTATCGCAAGATGGCAATCAAATATCACCCTGATAAGAATCCGGGTGACAAGGCTGCTGAGGAAAAATTCAAAGAGGCAGCTGAGGCTTATGACGTGCTGAGCGATGAGACAAAGCGACAGAAGTATGACCAATATGGTCACAATATGGGTCCGCAAGGCTTCCCCGGCGGAGGAGGTGGTTTTGACTTTAGAAGCGGTGGCTTCTCGATGGAGGACATTTTCTCGCAGTTCGGCGATATATTTGGCGGACGCTACTCAGGCGGTTCTTCATGGGGTGGTGCAACAGGTTCAAGACGACCTACTCGTAAGACCCGTAAAGGCACCAACTTGCGCATAACAGTTAAACTGACGCTTGAAGAAATTGCAAAAGGTGTCACCAAGACGCTCAAAATACCGACCTTCGTCAAATGTGAGCATTGCAACGGCACGGGTGCAAAAGACGGCGTAGCATTTGCAACATGTAACACTTGCCACGGCACCGGCACCATTGAGCAAGTCCAGCAGACAATGTTTGGCCCGATGCAGTCGTCGGCTGTCTGTCCCACATGCGAGGGCACTGGCAAGGTTATCACCGAGCAATGTTCTTATTGTCACGGCGAAGGTGTAACCCGCAAGGATGAAGTCGTGTCATTTAATATACCGGCCGGTGTCACAGACGGCATGCAATTGACCGTCAAAGGCAAAGGCAACGCACCTCGTCGCGGTGGTGTTAACGGCGACCTCATTGTTCTCATTGAGGAGGTCAAGCATCCCGAGCTTATCAGGGATGGCAATGATGTCATTTACAATCTTTTGCTTGATTTCCCGACAGCTGCGCTTGGTGGCTCGGTTGAAGTGCCGACAATCACCGGACGCGCAAGATTGAAGATTGCCCCCGGCACTCAGCCCGGCAAGATTTTGCGCATGCGTGGTAAGGGCTTGCCATCGACCGAGGGATATGGCACAGGTGATGAGCTTGTCAATGTGATGGTTTACGTGCCCGAACATCTCGATGATGCTGAGAAGTCGGCCATCGAATCACTCAAAGACAAACCGAATATCAAAGCTAATGACTCGGTGAAAGACCGTATATTCAGCAAGCTGAAACATATTTTTGAATAAGCCAAATTAACATAGACTGACCGCACCCGGGCATGACATGTGCCAAGGTGCGGTCTTTAAATTACAATCTGATATTTAAGTTATGAAAGTATTGGGTATTAATGGAAGCGCCCGCAAAAATTGGAACACGGCGACGCTTGTACAGAAAGCGCTTGACGGAGCTGCGTCTGCCGGCGCAGAAACCGAATTGATCAATCTGTATGATGAACCTCGCAAAGGTTGCCTTGAATGCTTTGCTTGTAAGCGCAAAGGGAGCGACGATGTGATGTTGTGTGCAATTCGTGACAATATGAGACCTCTGCTCGAAAAAGCTTTAGCAGCTGATGTGATTGTTGTAGGTTCACCAAATTTCTTCGGTTATCCGTCAGGCATGGTTAGGGCTTTTATCGAGAGATTTCTCTATCCGTTGTCTTCTTATGAATTAGTGGATGGAAAGTTTGTCCGAAAACTCGGCAAGCGTATCATTCCGGCAGGGTTGATTTTTACTATGAACTCTGACGATGAATACTATAAGTTAGGTGGATATGAAACCTCGCTCGGTATGACCCGTTCAAACGTTGAGCATGTTCTCGGTTACGCCGAACAATATAATTCATACGATACCTTGCAATTTAAGGATTATTCAAAGATGGATGCCAATTTCTTTGACGCTGATGCGAAAATGAAGCAGCACGAGACTCAATTCCCGATAGATGAACAGAAATGTTTTGAAATGGGTGCGAGGTTAGTGAAAAAGGCAACCGAACTAAACAATAACGACTAAGCTTGTGTCTCATGCGAAACACACTTCTCAAAGGTCGCCGGTCTTGATGTCGTTGATGTCGACCAGTTTTGTGGCCAACGCATAGATAGTCAGGCCGGCGGGCGAGTGTATGTGAAGCTTAGCCGCAATGTTGCGCCGATGTGTCATGACAGTGTTGACCGACAAGCCGATGGCCGATGCGACTTCCTTATTGGACATTCCTTTGGCTACTGAGATGACGATTTCACGTTCGCGTGGTGTCAGCAATGTTGATGCTTCGTTGTCGCGCGTGCTTCTGATGGCGGCCGATACGGATCTGCGTATATCTCGCTCGCTGTCATAAATGGATATGACTGCGTCGTAATTTCGAGTCAGTGATGACGGCAGTTGTGTGGTCGCTAATAGAATGAAAGCAGTCTGACTTTGCTCATCCTCTGAATGAAGTCTCTCGATGGTGTCCCACGGCGACGTGATGGCATCGATAATTATTACCGACACGCGATGACGGCTGACGAGATTCTCGATCTCTGACGGTTCGGCGTGAATGATTTTGGCATTCATGCCGTCTAAATGCGACAAGGTCGCTGACAGACCCGAGAAAAGAATCTGTGACGGTGTGATCAAAGCTATGGTTATGTGGCGTGATATCATGCCCATGTCATGCTTTATTGTGCCGAGCCTCGAGTTGTTCTACGAGCGGTATCAGAATGTTGTTCTCGATGTCGGCATGAGAGTCGAGGTCGCGCTGTATGGTGTAAAGGTCGACCAAAACGTCATACATGCGGTCGGGGACCGACGTAGCATAATATCTCAGGATGATATTGCGCAGATCGGAAAGCTTCTCTTCAATTTCGTTGTCGTGGTGGCGTCGAAATATCTCGATGCTGTAGTCTGAAAACCGGCCTGACGAAATGGCATGTATATATGGGAAGACTGTAGATTCCTCATATCCGAAGTGCTCTCGGACAAGACGCACATAATCATCAAAAAAGTTGAGTACCGAGTCGTTGACTGTGCTGAGAGACGGATCGAGCGCGCGCGTAAGATTTTGTCTTATGTGCGGCAGTTTGAAATTGATGAAGTGAGAGTGAGAGTTGTGCAAGAAGTTGGTGACATCGTCGGGCGAAACAACATCCATCAGCTCATGTTCGATCACGCCACCGATCTGATAGTTGATGATGAGTAAAAAGACATTCACATTGATTCCGCACTCGACACATACCTGTCTGATGGTGTTATTGTTGAAACCGAGCGGAATCCCAAAACGGCTCATCAACGGAATCACGTTGTAATCATAGTCAACGAGATCGACCATGGTGTTATGTGCAAAAAACCTCATACTTTGAGCGACGCAAGGAATTCGTTGCGGAGGATGGGGTCGTTGGCAAATTCGCCTAAATAGTCGATTGTGGTTGTCGAGGAGTCTTGTTTCTCAACGCCACGCATTTTCATGCACAGGTGATGGGCATTGCAAACTACAATGGCACCTTTTGCACCGAGTGTCTCCATTACCAATGAACATACCTCGGCAGTGAGTCGCTCTTGGACCTGCAGGCGTCGGGCGACATTGTCAACAAGTCGGGCAAGCTTGCTGAGTCCTATCATCTTTCCATCGGGGATGTAGCCGATCGACACATGACCAAAAAATGGAATGATATGGTGTTCGCAAAGCGAATAAAACTCAATGTCCTTGACTGTGATGACACGCGAACCGGCAAATTCAAAAATAGCTTGTGACATGATGTCGTGCGGGTCTTCGCGATAGCCTTTTGTGGCGTAATACATCGCTTTAGCCGCTCTCAGCGGCGTTTTAATCAAGCCTTCGCGATTGACATCCTCACCCAAAAGTTGGAGTATAGCCTTGTAGTGTTCGGCGATGCCGTCAATGATTTTATCTTTGTTGTCGTTCATGAACTATACTTTCATTTTGCATTAATACGGTCGCGAACCACACGTATATCGTTGGCCATGGCCGGGAAACGACGTTTGATATCGACGGCTACTGCCTCAGCGTCGGTTTTTGATTTGAAGTCACCTACTTTGACGCGCCAATAGGGCGAGTTGAAACTTACATAGCAGCGATGGCTCGGGAAAGCGCTCTCGATGCTGCGTTTTTTTGCATAAGCTTGATTACGGGCCCTTTGGGCATTGCTGTCTGAGTAAACCTGAATCCTGTATCCCGACATTTTGCGTTGGCCTGTCTGAATTTTGGCGTTATCTGATTCAGTCTGCTCATTCTCATTGTCCGTAATATCTGCAGCTCCGCCGTCGACTTTCTCAGGCATAATGCGGTCATTAAGTCCTGCCGGTTGATTAACGGTAATCGTTGATGCCGGGTCTCCGTTGATTTGGCTGACTATATTTGTGATCGAGTCAGCAGGCTCGACTGCAAACATAGTGAAAGGTACTCCAATCATGAACGCGGCGGCAGTGGATGCCAACAGCTTTTTGTAATATGCAGAAGTAGATGACTTTCGCATGTGGAAGTTTTGACTTTATAATTGTCGCCGCAGTCGCGGTTGACTGCGGCGACAACATGTTGGGTTGTTATTGTCGATTAGAATGCAGTGACGATGCCCATAAAATCGGCTGCTTTGAGCGAAGCACCACCGATGAGACCACCGTCGACATCAGGTTTGGCAAAGAGTGCGGCGGCATTTGAGGGTTTGCAGCTGCCACCATAGAGGATAGATGTGTTCTCTGCCACATCAGCGCCATATTTGTCAGCAATAGTTTTGCGGATGAAGGCATGCATCTCCTGAGCTTGATCATCTGTGGCAGTCTTGCCTGTGCCGATAGCCCAGACAGGCTCATATGCAAGAATCAGTTTGCCAAAATCTTCGGCTGAAAGATCAAAGAGAGCATCCTCGATTTGAGACTTAACAATGTCGAGATAAGTGCCGTTTTCGCGTTGCTCCAACACTTCGCCGATGCAGAAGATGGGTGTGAGACCATTCTCAAGTGCGAGGTTTACCTTAGTTTTAAGGGTCTCTGAAGTCTCACCATAATATTGGCGGCGCTCAGAGTGACCGAGGATGACATATCCGGCTCCGGTAGAAGCAACCATCGGAGCAGACACTTCGCCAGTGTAAGCGCCTGAAAGGTGGTCGGCACAGTTCTCGGCACCCAGGCCGAGGAGTGTGGTATCGATTACACCGGCAACAGGTGCGAGATGAGTGAATGGTACACAAATCACCACGTCACACTTGTGGTCAGTGTTCTTGAGTGCGTCATTGACATCTTTAGCCAATCCAATACCCTCATTGAGGGTAGTATTCATTTTCCAGTTACCTGCAACAATTTTTTTTCTCATTGTTTGAACTCTTAATTTAGAAAAATACCGATTGTTCGGGGTCACCCCCGATATTGGGCACAAAGTTACTAAAATCCTTTGTGATATCAAAATATCTTTTGCGGGTATCTTTTTCAGAGCCGGTCAATAACTCTTCAACAACTCTACAACAACTCTTCAACAACTTTTACTATATCATTAGCACTGCATTTTGACAGACGATGAAACCAACAGGCCGTCCGGATAATGTCCGAACGGCCTGAGTCAAAGTATTATTTCGTCAAAATGGATTATTCGTCAGCATCTGTTGCTGCGTATGCTGCGAGCAATTTCTCCTGAACATCACCCGGCACAAGCTCATAAGACGCAAACTTCATTGTGAATGACGAACGTCCGCCGGTGATTGAGCTCAGCGCTGTCGAGTAGCTCGACATCTCTTTGAGGGGCACTTTGGCTGAGAGTTTCTCAAAGCCGTTTTCGCTCGACATACCCATGATGATGGCGCGCCGACCC
>CAZKYR010000084.1:0-7260 GCA_964557035.1 uncultured Bacteroides sp.
AACGACAAACTGCCATTGATACACTTGGCTTAATTCCAGTCATTTCAAATACAATAAAGTCAACTCGATAGTGCTTGAATAGAGAAATTAGTTCGCGTTGCTTAGTTGTAGGTACTTCAATCCAAAATTCGGGCGCATACATTACCTCTCCATCAGTGAGCTCAATCGGAAGATATGACTCGCTCAGATTGGGTGTGCACACATCGTTTATCTTGATAATTTCATTCATAACGAACTAACTTTTGCTGCAAAGTTAGCGCGTGTATGGGAAATACACTTTCCTACAGGTATCTTTCTGAAGAATTTTTCAAAATAATACCGATATGTTCTCGCAGACTGGTCGGTGAAATCACTTCAAGTTGGTCGCCATGGGAGAGTATTTCATGAACGAAATCAAATGCCGGGCACAGCCAATAAGCAAAATCGGTATGGCTGTCCTCCTCTGACAATACTTCCTGGCTATGATGCAGGGGTTGAGATTTCAAGTATCCGGGTAACTCCTGATATGCGCGCAAAACAACTCGACATGGCTCGTCAGTATATCCATCTGTCGAAACACCGTAAAAATCTGAGAAATACTCTTTAGCTGAGAAATCGTCGGGATAATCAAAGGTTTCCTCCGTAGCTCGGCATTCTTTTATGCGGTCAAGGGCATATAGTCGCAACCCTTCTCCGTTTGACTTTCTGCTCAACAGATACCATCTGCGTTTGAACATCTTGAGTGCCAATGGTTCGATCAACACATCTTTTTGCAACTGCTTGCTCGGATGAAAACTTTGATAGTCAATATTAAGCCGCAAATTGCCTTTCAACGCATGTGCTATCACTGATAAATGAACAGTCCCTTTATCAGCCGGCTCAAGAATGATTTTGTCCGACATGTCTTTGTATTCAATTGCCAGATTTTCTGTAGAGACAGCACTAAGCAACCATTCTACCACCGGATTCTGCTCAGAGGTATCTGTATTGATCCTGTATCGGCTGTCAGCTCCACGCCTGAGACATTCTATATCTATGTTGAACTGTTCCCCGATAGCATTGCGATGGTTAAGGAGCGTTCGCTTAGATATTTCGCTGCTGCCACAATCCTTGTACAGCCGATTATTCGGATTGGCCCAGGCATCATTGATTTCAGCAAGGGTCAAACCTCGCTCTTTGGCACGACTGAGCGTATCGACCAACCACAGGTAGCGTTTGAGGAGCAGCGACACCATTATACTGACGGATTTAAGTTAATCTTGTATTTATCAGCGAAGTCGCGCACGATTTCAGCTATACGCACGAAATATGCATTTGGAAGTGGCGCTGATGCTTGTTGGCAGTGAATAAGAAGTTGTGGATTATCGCCTTCACGCACGTTGACATTAATCCATGGCAAATTATCACCGGCTTGATTCCCGATATAATCTACTTTGAAAACCTCATAGAAATAGCTGTTCCCATAACTGTCTCGAGGGAAATTGCCAACGGCTGCAATTACAACCGGAAAGGCTTGAAAGAAGGGCTGCTTTAGTAATTCCTTTCGCTTCAAAACGGAGTTTTTTCCTGCCTCATTTTTAGCATCATGTTTCTTTGATGCTACAGCACTCATGTCAGAATGAAAAGAATAGCGGTGGAAGTCAATGTCATCTTCTTTAGTCATTGGCTTGCGCTCGGCCGAAAAGAGTTCGAATATTCTGTTTATAAGCTTTTGATAGTTATACCAGGTTCGTGCCGTACCTTTTGCGCCCTTAAGATTTCCCGATTCTTCAGAGCCGGTTCTTACCTGAAACTTTTGTCCTTTATAAGGGTAGAGGGGATTGAAATTCTTAAGGGTATCAGGAGTACAGCTCTCACCGAGATCGCTATACCAAATTTCTTCTTGAATATTACGGCACCAGTCTTCGCGATTAGCCTTTAAAGAACGTAAGTAATCGTTACGACCGTCAGTTGCAATCGGAGCATAAGGGTCGCTGGCTCCTTCCTGTCCGATAATCAGGATATTCGCGTTTGGATTCCCATGTCCGATATATTCTTCTTGAGTAGAATCGATCAGTGTTTTGAATTCCTTTGAATATTTCATGGTAAAAATTCTTCTGTCAGTTGCCTACATTGACGCACTTCGGCACTGCGTCCGCATTTAAACTAAGAAAGGGCGCGGACATCCTTTCTCATTTTTGATTAGTCCGGTTCTGGCAAACCGTGAAGCTCAAATAATGGAAATGGCAGACCGTGCCCCTATGACGGGACAAACAGCCTACACGATACATTATTCGGCGCTTCGTGAAATTTACCAGATTTGACTAAGCCGGATAACTTACGAGTAAGTTGATTGCGATAAAATCATCCTCTGATGAGTGATGCAAATTTACGAAAAAAATCTCAACACCACAATAATACAGACGTTGTCGCCTGATCTGCTCATTTCCATTGCAAAATTAATTTCTATATGGGAAACATCACTTCCCGTATATAATTATTCATATCCTTGCTCCTTGCGATTGTGCGGTTGTTGATTGACGATGCGGAAATCGGCACTATTGAACCGGCGGTATACATCCTTATCGTTAAAATCCTCAAAATTCGTAACTTTGCATTTGGATAGACGTTGATGCAATTGTTCCAACAACGGAGTGATTATAAACTCCGATGGTGAAATCACCGAATTATAGCACCTCATCTCTCTCATCTGAGAAACACACAATTCAGGTTGGGGCTGCGCCTAATCATGACGCAGCTCCTTTTTCTATGGTTTCAGGCAGGTTATAAAAACAAGAGACCGCGCCCATTTTGACGCAGTCCCTTGTTTGATTTTCAATGAGTTATATCCGAAGAAGGTATTAATACTCGTCTTCGTTGAAGAAGAAGTCTTCTTTGGAGGGGTAGTCGGGCCAGATTTCTTCGATCGATTCGTAGGTCTCGCCTTCGTCTTCTATCTCTTGCAGATTCTCTATCACTTCGAGCGGAGCTCCCGAACGCTGGGCGTAGTCGATGAGCTCTTCGCGGGTGGCAGGCCACGGTGCTTCGTCGAGCCGCGAGGCTAATTCAAGTGTCCAATACATTGTTCTATAGTGTTTTAGTTGTTTTACTCTGTTTATATAACGTTTGTGGGGCAAAAAGTGCCGCAAAATTAGTAATATTTATGAAATTACAACTCTGTTATGCTGTTTTTTATTGCGTGGCTGTGCAGTTTTTTTTGCGGGTTTTGGTGTTTTGCGGGTGTGACTCTGTCATTTTTTTCGTACCTTTACACTCTGTTTGTGTCGCCGTGTGTCTGACGTCGCGGCGATGCAACCTCTAAATATCTGAGTTTTAACGACATGACTGATACATCTGACAACAATGAGGTTTTGACCTCTAAGGTTGATGACAATTTGCCTTTGATCGGCATCACGCACGGCGACATGAATGGCGTGGGATACGAGGTGATTCTCAAGGCTTTTGAGGATCCGATGATGTTTGAGCTTTGCACGCCTGTGCTCTACGGGTCGTCGCGGGTGCTCAACCAGTATCGCAAGATGCCGGGAATCCCGCCGGTACCGTACAACGTGATCGCGTCAGCCGATGATGCGCGCGACGGTGTGCTCAATGTGGTGAATGTGACCGACGATGATCTCAAGGCCGAGCCTGGGACGAGCACCGCTGAGGCGGGCGCGCTGGCTGTGGCGGCTCTTGACCGTGCGGTGGCCGACCTGCGCGAGGGGCTCACCGATGCGCTGGTGACGGCGCCTATCAACAAGGCTAATGTGCAGAGCGACAAGTTTGCTTTTGCCGGACACACCGAGTATCTCGAGTCGGCGTTGTCTGAGAATGGCGAGCGCGCGATGATGATTTTGTGCACCGACACGCTGCGCATCGCCCTGGTGACCACTCACTTGCCGCTGCGCGAGGTCTCTGACGCGATTACCGTCGACGCTGTCTGTGACGGCATTGTGAGGCTGGCCGGCTCGCTGACACGCGACTTTGGCGTACATGCTCCGCGCGTGGCCGTGCTGGCGCTCAATCCCCACTCGGGCGACGGCGGTTTGCTTGGCCGCGAGGAGTCCGAGGTGATTGTTCCGGCCATCAATCGCGCCAAGGAGCGGGGCGTTTGTGTGTTTGGCCCATACGCTGCCGACGGTTTTTTTGGTTCGGGCGCCTACAGCCGCTTTGACGGCATTTTGGCGATGTATCACGATCAGGGTCTTGCCCCGTTCAAGGCATTGTGCATGGATGACGGCGTCAATTTCACTGCCGGACTCAATTATGTCCGCACGTCGCCCGACCATGGCACCGGCTATGACATCGCCGGCAAGGGGGAGGCATCGGCCGCATCGATGCGCTCGGCCATCTACCGTGCCATCGACGTGGTGCGCAACCGCGAGCGTCACGCCGAGGCCACCCGCAATCCCCTCCGACGCCACTATCACGACAAGGGCAAAGACAATGTTGTACTCGATTTGACTAAAGATAACTGACGATGGCTCAGAAGAGAAGTGCTTTTGGATGGGTGCGACGCTACGTCTCATGGACGCTGTTGCTGATTGTGGCCGGCGTGCTCTATGTGCTTGTGTTCAACGAGAACTCCTACTCGCGCAAAATCGAGCTCAACGAGCAGATTGCCGTCCTTGAGGCACAGATCAAGGAGGCCACCGACACGATGGTCTACTACCGCGACCTCAACAGCCGCGTGATGACCGACCGCGACATGATGGAGCGCATTGTGCGCGAGGAGTTTCACATGGTGCGACCCAACGAGGATGTTTACATTTTTGTTGAACCTTAATTTTTTGACAGACACATGAAGAAAGATGACATCATCGGGCGAGCCCCCAAGGCTGCATACTCATGGATGGCCACCGTCGGGCTGCTGCTGATCGTAGCGGGCATCGTCATCCCGATTTCTTACAATTTCACCAACGGCATCGGCTCGCAGCTGCAGTCTCCGCTCTACAAATATGTCTACGCCGCAGGGGCCCTGCTGTTGCTTGTAGCCAAGCTCATGACACCCTACACCGGCACCGTGCTCCGCATCAAACGCCTGATGCGCATGGAGACATGGGCACCCATCTTTTTTTGCGTGGGCGCATTTTTCCTCTTCTACACCGGTGTCGCACGCGACTGGATCGCCTTCACCCTCGCCGGAGGCGCCATCCTGGTCTACACCTCCATCATGATACCGATCGCCATCAGTCGCGAGCTCCGCAAACACACTGACAAGCAATGATTAAGGTCAACAACATCACACGGCGCTACGGCTCGCTCGAGGTTCTCAAAGGCATCAGCCTTGAGGTGCGTCAGAGCGAAATAGTGTCGATTGTCGGCCCCAGCGGCGCCGGCAAGACGACACTCCTCCAGATCATGGGGTCGCTCGACCGCCCCGACAGCGGCAGCGTGATGTACGAGACAACCGACATCTTTGCCCTGCGCGAGCGCGAACTCGCACGCTTCCGCAACGCCAACATCGGCTTTGTCTTCCAGTTCCACCGGCTCCTCCCCGAGTTTACCATGCTCGAGAATGTAGCCATGCCCGCGCTCATCGGCGGCGCCGACCGGCACGAGGCCTTTGACCGAGCAGGCGCACTCATCGACTACATGGGCCTCACCGACCGCGCCGGCCATCGCCCCAACGCCCTCTCGGGAGGCGAATGTCAGCGGGCAGCCGTGGCACGCGCGCTCATCAACAAGCCGCGCGTCGTCTTGGCCGACGAGCCCTCGGGCAGCCTCGACACCGCCAACCGGCGCGAGTTGCACCGCCTGATCTTTGACCTCCGCCGCGACATGGGACAGACATTTGTGATTGTTACACACGACGAGTCGCTCGCCACCGAGAGCGACCGCATCATCCACATACGCGACGGACGCGTCAGCGACTCATGAGACCCTTCATCCCCACCCTCCTCATCCTCATCGCACTATGGCTTGCCGGATGCTCCGACGAGCCCCGCCAAGACACCTTTGTCTACACCGACATCCTCACCCTCGTCTCATACGACAGCTCGACCGGCAGCATCCTCAGCCGCGACGACGCCACCCTCAGCGCCCCCGCCTTTCACCCCGACACCACCCGCATCCACCTCGGCAACCGCTTTCTGGCATCATACACCCTCCTCAACGACAATCAGATAGCCGTCAAAGGCACCGCCACCATCAACAACCTCTCGCTCATCCTCAAGCCCTTGGCCGAGGTAGAGCAATGGGACATCGAGCCGGTGTGGCTCACATCGGTCACCCTCGACGGCGGTCGCTACCTCAACCTGCGGCTCAAGCTCCCCTACGACCCCGAGGCACGACACTTTTACATCCTCGCCGACGGCGCCGACCTCTACCTCATCCACCGGCGCGACAAGCCCGGCGACACATTTGACCGCACCTACTTTGCCTCGGCCGACCTCAAGCCCCTCACCGACGCCGGCATCAGCCGCGTCACGCTACATGTCGCCGACAAAAACAGCGGCACCGTCACCTCACTAAACTTCAACCTACATTAGTTTGTTTAAACTCAAAACAGATCACAACCCACAAACACCGATTTGATTATGAGAAATAAAGGTTCATTACTCTCAACGCTCATCATACTCGCCGCCGGCGTCATCCTCTGTCTCGCCTACAACATCCAGGACAGCGTCAAGATCATCATCTTCATCGCCGGCGCCTCATTCCTGATAGCCTCAATCGTCAACATCGTCATGCTCTGCGACAACACCGACAAAGAGGGACGCAAGCGCCGCTCGACATTCAACAACATCATCGGATGGATAGCCTCGGCCGGCGGCCTCGCTGTCGGCGTCACCATGCTCGTCACCCCCATGACCTTTGCCCACAGCCTCGTCTACGTCTTCGGCGGCATCCTAACCCTCGCCGCGCTCTATCAGCTCATCATCATCATGCGCGGCCTCCCCGGCTATCGCTACGGCGGCTGGATGTACATTCTCCCCCTCCTGGTTCTCGCCACCGGCGCTGTCCTCCTCTGCTACCCCTACCTCCGCCAGCCCGAATCACAAAAATGGGTAGTCCTCATCAGCGGCTCAGGGCTCATACTCTTTGCCCTCACCAACCTCTTCACCTACATCGCCATCACACGCTACAACGGCCGTGTACGCCGTGGCGAGCCCCTGCAGCCGGTTCACACCACCGCCCTCGAGCGCCAAAAACATGACGAAACCCACACCGACACCGACGACAACACCATCGAGCCCTCGCTCTGACCTCACTCCGTCCTACACTCCGCTCGGGCGTCAGACATCACGTTGAGGTCGACACTCCCCGTCACGCCCGGCACGCTGCCGGTGTGCGAGTACT
>CAZKYR010000085.1:0-7225 GCA_964557035.1 uncultured Bacteroides sp.
AAAACAGCCAAGGTTGAGGCTAAGTTGGCGGCGTAACAATCTTGTAACCAACTTTAAACCATCTTGTGGCAATTTAACAGTTGGAAAACAGATTTTTGGCTTGTAAATATATGAATATTAGTGATTTGTGTGTTTTAGGGATGGTCTGATGGAATGTTTATTAATGTTACACGGTCTGTAACATCAGTTGAACGCGGCAATGACAAGGATGACAGCGATGGTGGCGATGCCTGCTGCGATCGGGAGGTCAAAGGCACGCAGATAGACCTCACGGCCTAAAATGCGGTGACAGCGCAGCGGTGGCACTTGTCTGATGCCTTGCGGTGCACCCCAGAGGCTCACCAGCAGTGCGCCGGCAAGATAGCCGACTGCGCCGGCGGTGACGCCTACCAGCGCGCCCACGAGCAGGTCGCCGGGATAGTGTACGCCCAGATAGAGCCGCGAATAGCTGTTGAGAACTGCCCAAAGGAAGATGAAGATGCCCCAACGTCGCTTGACAAACAGCAGTGTCGTGAACATCGCCAAGGCAAACGAGTTGGCGGCGTGGCACGACGGAAAACCGTACTGACCGCCACGATAGCCGTTGACGAGGTGTGCCATAGCCGAGATGGGGTTGTCGGGGTGAGAGGGGCGCAATCGTTCGAACTCGGGCCGCAGCAGTGTGGCGCATGTTTGGTCTGCCAGGGCGATGGTGAGGGCGATGGCGAGTGCCATCGACACGACTGCTCGCCACGGGTAGGCGCGAAGCATGGCGATAAGGATGGCGGCATACATCGGCACCCACACCCATTTGCCGGTGAAAATGGACATGAAGTTGTCAAAGAATGGCGCATGCACGCCATTCAGCAGCAAAAACAGGTAGTTGTCAAGTTGCTCAATCATCTGCGGTCGAGGTCGTCATAGAGTGTTTGCAGGTATGCCTTGGCGACTTGCTCTGATGAGGTGTCGCCACGCAGTGCCGTGGAGGTGTCAAGGTTGAAGATGAGGGTGTCGCTGTCGGTCACCCAGCCGATGTAAGAGGGGTCGGCAAAATAGGCGAGGCCGGGCGATGCGGCGTCAAGCAGGTCGCGGCCAAAGATAAATTGGCTCGCGTCGAGTCCAAGCGCCGACACGATTGTGGGCGCGATGTCGACCTGCGAGCCGACGCCATGTTCGATGCCATGCAGCGCGAGTGCACCGCCGGTCATCACCAGTGGTATGCGGTGACGGTCGACCTCGTCGGTCAGCTCGGGATAGCCGCCGTAGTGGTCGGGGACGATGACAACCAAGGTGTTGTCCCACGAGCCGCTGTCGCGCAGGGTGTTGACAAAGGATGTGACGCAGCTGTCGGAGTAGGCAAAGGCGTGAGCCCGCGGATTGGTGAGGTCGGGGCGCACGTTGCCGGGCACCTCCCAGGGCTCGTGCGAGCTCGAGGTTTGTATGACAGTGAGTCGCGGGTGTGCAGGGTCGTAGGGCCGCAATTCGTTGGCCGCGCGGGTCAGCACCACCCCGTCGTGAGCTCCCCATTTGCTGAGACGCTCTGAGATGTCAAAATCTTTGTCTGAGACGATGCGGTCAAACCGGCCAGATACGAGGTAGGCCAACTGGTTAGTGAAGTTGATGTCGCCGCCATAATAATATGTGGCATCATAGCCCCTCTCATTTACTAATGTGCGCGACAGGGCGGGGAGTGTCTCGGCCTTGTCGACAAATTTCATCACCGACGTGTTGGGTTGTCCGGGATATCCGCTCAAAATGGCGGGGATGCCGCGGTCGGTGCGAAAACTCGATGCGTAGAACCGATCCCACGTCAGGCCGGTGCGTGCAATGCTGTCAAGACCTGTCGCAATCGCCTCGCCTCCCAATGAGGGCATCAGATGAGTGGAGAAACTCTCGAGAATCAATATGTAGATGTCGGGGTTGTCGGTTGTGAGCAACGGGCGTCGCAGCCAGGTGCCCGAAGGGCGTGTCTGTGCAAACAGGGTTGCAGCCTCGTCGGCCTCAAAGAAGCGATATTGCGACCCGAAATCGGTCTGGTGGGTGGCCGAGTAGAGCAGCGAAAAGAGCGGATTGACGGCGGCGTGGTTGAGTCGCATGTCGGGCGAGTGGTAGGCACGCGACAGATTCATGGTCGAGACCGTGACCCCGCCCCGCATCAGTATGAACAGCGAGCAGGTAGCCGTCACCATGACCGCACACTGCCACACTCTGCCACGCTTGACCTCGGGGGAGAGTCTGAGCACAATCGCCCTGTAAAGAGCCCAGGCGCCCAATGAGCAGGCAACCCATGCGACAATCCCGAGGATGACAAACCCGATGCTGACCGATGCAAAGGCGGCGGTGGGGGAGGAGGCAAAGTAGCTGAACGGCGTCACATCGAGCTTGAATTGCCAGAAGCCGTACATCACGGCATCGAGACAGACGGTCAGAGACACGATGAGCGCGACGGCGAGCAAATACCATTTGAGGATGGTGTCGATTGCCCCTCGCGAGCCTCGGATGAGCGCCCACGACATCAGCAGTCCGGGGATGGCGGTGAGATAGGCAGCCACGGACAAGTCCATCGACAGTCCATGGCAGATGACGCCGCAGACATCCATGAATCCGATGTCGGCGTACAGACGTGCGTTAAAGAGCATGAACAGCAGTTTGCCGACGGCGAAGAGTAGGGTGGTGACCAGCAGCACGGCGGCGGTGCGGATGACAGCCGCCGACAGAGGGTGGTTGAGTATCTTGTTTTTGAGTCTCATCAGATGCAAATTTACGATTTTTTGATTTAACAGATGGTGAACAGGGGCCAATTTTTTTGAATAAAGAGATGTGAAATTCCTTAAAAAAGTGGTGTGAGGGGCAAAAGAACTGCAGTAGATAGGGGTGAAAGTCAGTGAATTGGCAAAAGGTTTAATTAAAAAATGTAAAAATTGCGAGAATTATTTGGTGGGTAAAAAAAAAGCGCATAACTTTGCATCGTTTTTGAAGCACATAATTATTGTTTTATTCTAAAATCTTACAGAGATGAAAAAAGTATTTTTAGCATTTGCTGTTGTTGCAGGTCTGTCTTTCGCAGCTTGCTCTGACAAAGCTTCTACATCAACCGAGTCTTGCTCAGCTTGCTCAACCGAGTCTTGCTCAGTAGAGTCTACAAGCGTAACTGAGGAGCCCTCTGCTACTTCAACCGAGGAGACTTCTACTCCCTCAGAGGAGGTTGTTTCTACAGCTTCAGTAGAGGTTGTTTCTACAAAATAAGTTTAGACAACAGCTATCATACAAGCGGACTGACCCTAAGGGTCGGCCCGCTTATTTTTTTTGGACATTTTTAACGCTGTCACTGTTGTGGGGCTCGGCGAAATGTCGTAAATTTGCATCAACTTTCAAGGCCACCCTCACGGGGTTGGCGTCAGTGGAAAAATTTGGCTGCTTGCGACCACTATCAAAAAAAATGCTAAAACTGCAAACGTGCGGATGACTGCCTGAGGCTAACCCTCCGCGCGACCCTCAAAAGGGATGGTTTTATTTGTTTTTTGATGACACGGCTTTCGAGCACCTGACACGGGCACCGAAGGCCGCGATTGTTTATATATACATAGCAGTAACTGAGACAAATATAAAAGATATGAACTACTTATTCACTTCTGAATCGGTGTCTGAGGGACACCCCGATAAGGTGTCAGACCAGATATCTGACGCTATCCTTGACGAATTTTTGGCTCACGATCCCAAGTCAAAAGTGGCCTGCGAGACACTCGTGACTACAGGTCAGGTCGTTGTGGCCGGTGAGGTAAAAAGTAAAGCTTATGTCGACCTCCTCAATGTGACCCGCGATGTGATTTGCCGCATAGGGTATGATCGCTCTGACCTCAAGTTTGACGGCACGGCGTGCGGCGTGCTGTCGGCGCTTCACGAACAGAGCCCCGACATCAACCGCGGTGTCGTGCGTCAGGAGCCGCAGCTGCAGGGCGCCGGCGACCAGGGCATGATGTTCGGCTATGCCACAAACGAGACAACGCCCGAATATATGCCGCTAACAGTGACACTCAGCCACGCGCTGCTCAAGGAGTTGGTGCGCATACGCCGCGACCTTTCGGCCATGACATATATTGATGCTAACGGCAACCGTGTCTCTTATCTGCGTCCTGACAGCAAGAGTCAGGTGACAGTCGAGTATGATGAGCAGACACGCCGCCCGGTGCGCATCCACACCATTGTCCTCTCAACTCAGCACGATGAGTTCATAGCACCAGCAGACGCGACAGAGCAGGCGCAGTCCGATGCAGACGCGCAGATGCACGATCGCATCGAGGCTGATGTGCGCGACATCCTCATCCCGCGTGTCAAGGCATCGTTGACGCCCGAACAGCAGGCGTTGTTTGACGACAATGTCAAGCTGTTGGTCAACCCTACGGGCAAGTTTGTCATCGGCGGCCCGCATGGTGATACCGGTTTGACAGGGCGCAAAATCATTGTTGACACTTATGGCGGTCGCGGAGCGCACGGAGGCGGTGCGATGAGCGGCAAAGACCCCTCGAAGGTCGACCGCTCGGCTGCTTATGCGGCTCGTCACATAGCCAAAAACTTGGTGGCTGCGGGTGTGGCCGATGAGGCACTTGTGCAGGTGGCTTATGCCATCGGTGAGGCACAACCTGTGAGCCTGTATGTCAACACCTACGGCACAGCCAAGGTGGACATGTCTGATGCGCGCATATCAGAGATTGTGACTCAGCTTTTTGACATGACGCCCGCTGCCATCGAGAAGCGGTTTGACCTCCGCAAGCCTATCTACCTCGAGACTGCTACCTACGGCCACTTCGGACGCACGCCCCGAAGGGTCACCAAGCACTTTAAATCGCGCTATGAGGGAGACAAGAGCATAGAGGTACGCCTGTTTGGCTGGGAAGAGCTCGATCGTGTGAATGACATCCGTAAAGCATTCGGACTATGAAAAAAGCTGTCTTGCTGTTGGGGTTGTCGCTGGTCTCATCAGCCCTTTTCCCCTCGTTGGCGCAAGAGGCGCTTGGCACGAGCGCGCCATTGGTGTCGCCGGCTTATAATGCCGACGGCTCAGTCACGTTTGCTCTCAGTGGGGCCGGTGCGGCCAAGGTTGTGGAGGTTGTCGGTGACTGCATTCCCGGCGGGCGCGCTGCGATGACAGGCAATCCGCCGGCCTATACTACGCCCGGACCGGTTGCCCCAGAGCTCTATAGCTACCATTTTGAAGTAGACGGCCTGCCGGTGCTCGATCCCTCTAATGTGCATACGGTGCGCGATGTAGCCACCCTCAATAATCTTCTCATCATCCCCGGCGCCGACTCGCTGTATGTCAACCGCCGCGATGTGCCTCACGGCACGTTGGCAAAACGTTGGATCGGACAGGAAGGGCGACAGCGCCGTGTCACTGTCTACACTCCCGCCGGTTATGATGACCCTGCCAATGCCGGGTGTCGTTATCCGGTGCTGTATCTGTTGCATGGCATGGGCGGCGACGAGACGGCATGGAGCGAACTCGGACGCGCGGCACAGATACTCGACAACCTCATTGCCCGTGGTGAAGCACAGCCGATGATAGTTGTCATGCCCAACGGCAATATGGCCATGGATGCCGCCCCCGGAGTGTATCAGCCTGCCGGCGATGACCGGCAGGCGATGCAGCAGCCTCAGTTTCATCTGCCCCGCACCATGGACGGCACCTATGAGCAGACCTTCCCCGAGATCGTGTCAGCAGTCGACACGGCCTATCGCACTGTCGATGACCGCAATGGCCGTGCCATCGCGGGCCTGTCGATGGGAGGCTTCCACGCCATGGCGATTTCGCGCGAGTATCCCGACATGTTCGGCTATGTCGGTCTGTTCTCAGCCGCAGTTGATCGTGGCGACGCGACCAAAAGCAGCGTCTATGCCGACGCAGACGCCAAACTTGCCCGTCAGTTTGCCACACCTCCGGCTGTATATCACATCGCCATAGGCATCGACGACTTCTTGTATGAAGACAATGTGAAGTATCGTCAGAAGCTCGATGAGGCCGGCTATCGCTACACCTATCAGGAGAGTGACGGCGGACATCAGTGGCGCAATTGGCGCCGCTATCTCGCAGCCTTCCTCCCGCGCCTGTTCAAGCCTGTTTAAGAAAGAGCGTGTTTCTCATGCTAAATAAGCAAACCGACCGGCACTAAAATTTGGTCATGTCACAGATATGATTTAAATTTGCAAAACAAAAGGCGGCCCCGGTAGTTCAACGGATAGAATAGAAGTTTCCTAAACTTTTGATAGCAGTTCGATTCTGCTCCGGGGTACTAAGCAACTTTAACAGATAGTCAGGACAAAATTTGCCGGGCTGTTTTTTTGAATAGTTGCAAAGTTTAAGAACAAACAGATCAATCCCGCGCCGGCCGGCGCGTTTGCTTTTATATGTCGAGAACCATGACATACATGCGTCTGTTTATGGCGGCAGTGGTTGCCGTCACCGTGGCGGCATGTGCGTCGATGGGTCGTCCCGAGGGAGGTCCGCGCGATGAGAAACCGCCGGTGGCGCTCAAGTTCAATCCTCCGCAAGGGTCGCGCAACATAGCGCCCAAGCGCATCAACATCACGTTTGACGAGAATGTCAACGTGCAGGATGTGTCGAGCAAGGTCGTGGTGTCGCCTCCGCAAACGACGCCTCCACAGGTGATCTCAAACGGTCGCAGCCTGACTGTCGAGTTGCGCGACACACTGATTCCGGACATGACATATACGATCGACCTGGCTGATGCAGTGCGCGACCTCAACGAGGGCAACATCCTCGATGGCCTCACATACGAGTTTGCAACGGGCGACAACCTCGACACCTTACGCATCAGCGGCATGCTGTTTGATGCGCGTAACCTCGAGCCTGCACAAGGAATGATTGTGGGCGTATATGCGGCCGATGCACCCGACAGCGCCCTCACCACGCTGCCGTTGGAACGCATAGCGCGCACTGACCAATATGGCCGGTTCACCATCAGAGGTCTCAAAGAGATGCCCTATCGCATCTATGCGGTCAACGATGTCAACCGCGACTATCATTGGGACCGCTCGGAAGATGTGGCATTCTACGACACCATCATCACGCCGAGGGTGGTGCCGATTGAGGTCGCTGAAACGTTGGCCTCATCGTTCAACACCGACTCGATAGTGATGCGTCAGGGGTGGCAATCTCTCCCCAACGACTTGCTGCTCACCTATTTTAATGAAGGCTACAAGGCGCAGTATATGAGGAACCATGCCCGCC
>CAZKYR010000086.1:0-3055 GCA_964557035.1 uncultured Bacteroides sp.
TCTGAAAGTTGCGAAGTTTCGGAATGTCAAAGACTGACGATGTAAACGTCTTCCTTATTTAAAAATACCCACTCCCAACCTTTCGGCGGGGAATTGGCTTTGCGCTGCAAAGATAGTGATTTTACATCTAACATCAATAAGGAAGTAGCATTTTTTAATTTTTTTAATCCAACTCAATTTTAAAGACTTCTTTAAACCGACAACTACATTTGATCGATGAAAGCATCCCTTGATAATATTTAATTTGACTTTGAAGTGAACTCCAGCTCCACTATGAGTGTCGGACAAATTCCGGACCACGCGACGCAAGCATCCCGACGTAGCAAAGGAATACGAGCGGCTTAAAGTATCGCTACTCCCGGCCTATAAAAATGATCGCATTGGATATACCCGCGCGAAAACCGCATTTGTCACCCGAGTCCTCTCCTTAGCGAGAGAGAATTGACGTTCGCAACTTGTATATTGTTATCTAAAGAATTTGGGACTATAGGATAAAAGAGTTTAAATGTACCCTTAGGCTTGTGAAGCTGCCTGTGATTTGGCAACTTGGCATTGATAATGTCTGAGGGTTATGGCAGCAATGAGATGTTAGCGTAGAATAGAAAAAATGGTTACCAATCCGTTAGCCATATTTTTTTAAATGGTAACGGTTGGTAACCTATAGTCTTAGTGAGTTCCGGACAGCGTTTAGGATTCTGTTCTCCGGCGTCAAGCGATCATTTGGGCTGAATGAAATGAGTTCGGATGCGCGGCTCATATTGCGGCAAATCGATGCCGTTTTCTTCTCCGCACTTTTTGCATTTGAGCATCCATGCCATATTCTCACCGAGTGTGCGCATGGTCTGTAGACCTTCTTCATCTTTGCGCACATCCTCAGGGGTGAATCCATGTACTGAGTTCCAATATTGCGATGACACCACAGGCATATTACAGATGGTAAAGAACTGATTGAGGCACTCGTATGTGGCGGATGCCCCACCCCTGCGGCACGATACGACCGAGGCACCGACTTTGCCCGCCAACTCTCCTTCCTTACAGAAGAAAAAGCGTTGTGCAAAAGACAAGATTTGTCCGGTAGGATTACTGTAATATACGGGAGAGCCAAGTATTATGCCGTCAAACTCATGCAGTCTGCCTTGCAGTTCACGGACTATATCGTCGCGAAAACAGTGCCCGGTCTCAAAACATTTCATGCAGGCAATGCACCCTGCAACCGGTTTTTTACCGAGATATACGAGCTCAGTCTCGACTCCGTTTTTGTGCAACGTGTCGGCTACTTCAGTCAGAGCCGTGTAGATGCAACCCTTTTCATTGGGACTGCCATTGACCAGGAGGACTTTCATTTCTGTAGTATTTAAAACGCTCCGACGTCAGAGATCAGAAGTAGAAGTTTTCGGACTGGGGATAGAGCAACATGCCGGTGCCGACCTCTTGGGCGATGCTTTCGCCCATGGAGTTAGCGACTATGGCGAGTGCAAAACGTGTTGACTTGGCCGGACCGGCAGCCGTGATGATGCGGTCTAACGCCACCACGCCTTGATTGACAACATTGCACGCACCCATCCGGTCTTCAAATCCGGGATAGCAGGTCGCATCCTTGCCGTCGAGAATGCCCAATGGCGCCAGCACGACAGCCGGCGATGCGCAGATGGCAGCAATTTTGCCAGCTTGCGCCTGCTTGAGCAGCAATCGGTTGAGCTCTTGACACTCAGACAAGTTTTTTGCCCCGGGCATACCGCCGGGGAGAATCAGCCACTCAGGGTCGTTTATCTGTGCCTTGGCAAGCGTCAGGTCTGCCATGACGGTGACACCGTGGGCGCCTGTGACAGCAAGGTCGTCAGTGATGGAGACAGTCTTCACATCCATGCCGGCGCGACGCAACACGTCGACCGTCGTGAGTGCCTCAATCTCCTCAAATCCCTCGGCTAAAAAAAGAAATGAACGATTCATAATCTGATATTTGTGTTTGATTAGGTAGGTTAGTATATTCATCCAAACGCATACTTTATGCGTAGATTTGAAATTGTAACACAAAAGTAGCAAAAACATTCATAAAAAATGGCTAATTTTGAAAAAAAATATTTTCATGAACCGATTATCTGCCATTTTTGCGTTTGCAACACTATTCTTTTTCGCCGCATGTACACCGTCCGAGAAGTTTGTAAACGACAGCGGCATGATATGGAACACCACATATTCGATCACCTACGACTCCCCTCACCCTCTCACCGACGACATTTTGTCGACCCTCACCGATGTCGAACTGTCAGTGTCGCCGTTCAATGACCGGTCTTTGGTGTCGGCCATCAATCGCGGCGAACCGGTCAAAGCCGACGACCACCTGCGCATCATGATCGAGCAATCGCAGGCCGTCAATCGCATCAGCGGCGGTGCTTTTGACCCCACGCTCGGCACGCTCATTGAACTGTGGGGATTCGGCCGCGACCACCAGGCTAAAAATGTGACCGACCTACAGATCGCCGATGCACTCAAAAGTGTCGGCATCAACGAGTGCACCGTCACCGACGATGGACGCGTGCAACTTAAGTCGCCCGCTACAAAACTCAACTTCAGCGCCATCGCCAAAGGGTATGGTGTCGATTGCGTCGCCGCCACACTCGCACAAAAAGGGTGCGCCAACTACATGGTCGAAATCGGAGGCGAGATAGCTCTGGCCGGACACAGTCCCCGCGGCACACTCTGGAATATACAGATCGACCTCCCCGAGGCCGACAACGACGACGGCCGATCGGCCCTCACCTGCATCTCGGTCAGCGACTGTTGCATCGCCACCTCGGGCAACTACCGCAACTACCACCAACGTCCCGACGGCACCCGCTACGGCCACACCATCTCCGCCGTCACAGGACGACCGATCGAGACCACCACCCTCTCAGCCACCGTCATCGCCCCAACCTGCACACTCGCCGACGCCCTCGCCACCTCATGCATGGCCATGACCCCCGACGACGCCCTCGCCATGATACAATCGCTCGACGACACCGCCTGCCTCCTCGTCCTCGCACCCGCCGACAGCTCAGACACCTACCGCATC
>CAZKYR010000086.1:3065-7149 GCA_964557035.1 uncultured Bacteroides sp.
AAGGAAACAATACAAAAAATATTGACGGATATAAAAAGCGCCGGCATCATCAAATTAAACTCAGGCAGACACAAAAAAAACACCGGCTTGGGGAAGCCGATGCCTTTTGAAAAATATATCGATAAGAAATCAATAGTTCTGTGCTTCGATCTCAAAGTAGGCCTGCGGGTGCTTGCACACGGGGCAGATTTCGGGCGCACTCTTGCCGATGTGCAGGTGACCACACTCCTGGCACTGCCAGATACGGTCTCCGTCGCGTGTGAACACGATGCCGTCTTTCATATTTTGTAAGAGCTTGAGGTAGCGCTCGTCGTGAGTCTTCTCGATCGCACCTACCATCTCAAACAGACGTGCGATGTCGTCAAAGCCTTCCTCTTTTGCCTCTTTTGCAAAGGTGGCATACATGTCGCTCCACTCATAGTGCTCGCCGGCAGCGGCTGCCTCGAGGTTGGTAGCTGTGTCGGGCACACCACCGTCATGAAGCAGTTTAAACCAGATTTTGGCGTGGGTTTTCTCGTTATGCGCGGTCTCGGTGAAAATCTGACCGATCTGCACATATCCGTCCTTCACTGCCTGCTTTGCATAGAATGTATAAGTAGTATAAGCGAGTGACTCGCCGGCAAGTGCGGCTCTCAAATTTGATTCGGTTTTTGAACCTTTAAGCTCTTTCATAAATCTTCTTTTTAATAGTTGTTGTAAGTTGTCGTTTGTGAATAGAACGCCTCGGACAAAAAAAAGTTCGACATTCTAATAAAAAATCTGCACTGAATAAACTGTCATGAAAAATATTTGGCGGTTAGGGGCAAATGTTGTAATTTTGCACGATATTGAGCAAAAATTTGCCCGACAAATCATATTCATTTCACTATGTCTAAGATAAATAAAAGGGGATTATCGGTGATGACCAAGCAAATCACGTCGACGGTGAGCGTGACACTGGTGCTGTTTATCCTCGGTCTCATTGCCTGTCTGGGCATCGCTTCGCGCTCGGTGACGCGGCAAATCAAGGAGAATGTAGGATTTGTGGTGTCGCTAAACTCTGACGCTGACAGCGCACGCATCGACAACCTGCGCAAACAGCTTGCCGCACAGCCTTACATCGCCTCATTGACTTACATTTCGGCTGAAGAACAGTTGGCCGAATGGGTGTCACAAGAGACCGACACGCTGATGGTGCAGCTGATGACGGCTGACGGCGAGGAGAATCCCTTCTTCCCCGAATTTGACGTACGCGTACGCGAGGCTTACGCCGTGCCCGACAGCCTCGCTGCCATCACGTCTGCGATCGTATCTCATGAGGAGGTTGACGAGGTGATTGTTAACACCGAGATGGTACAAAACATCGACCACAATGTCCGCACTGTCAGCTATGTTCTCTGTGCCGTTGCTATCGCCCTGCTTATCATCTCTTTGGCTCTGATCAACAACACTGTCAGGCTGACTGTCTACGCCCGCCGCTTCTCTATCCACACGATGCAGCTTGTGGGAGCGACACCGGGCTTTATCCGCGCACCGATACTCCGCAACAACATCTTGCATGGCATTGTGGCATCCCTGGTGGCCGGCGCGATGCTCATCGGTGTCCGCGTAGCCGCCGAGCGCTGGATCGATGGCGTCAATCAAGCTCTCACGTGGCCTGACATGTGGCTCGTCGTCGGCTTGTTGCCCTTGTGCGGCATACTCATCTGCGGCGTCGCAGCCATTTTTGCCACAAACAAATATATCAACGCCGACTACGACGAAATGTTTTGATAGTCAAATTATTACAAATGAAAAAATCTCAGGATCCCCAAAACGCCCAATCGGGACAGATCAACAACGCTCAATCGGATGAGTTTAAGAAGGTGATGCCCTTGGGTCGCACCAACTACATATTTATGTGCGCCGCCGGCGTGCTGATCATCGTCGGTTTTTTGCTCATGCTCGGAGGCAGCTCGACCGGCGATGAGTTTAATCCCGACATTTACAGCACACGCCGCATCGTTATGGGCCCGACGGTGGCAATCATCGGGTTTATCGCCATGGCGATCGCCATAATCTATAACCGCAAAAACAAATAGCATCAAGCATGGATTGGTTAGACGCCTTAATCATGGGCATCGTGCAAGGACTTGCCGAATATCTGCCCATCAGTTCATCGGGACACCTCGAAATTTGCCGCGATATCCTCCACCTCAATCTCAGTGGCGAGGATTCACTTCAATTTGATGTCATACTGCACGTTGCAACCGTGCTGAGCACCATCGTCGTGTTGTGGCGCGAGTTCATGCCGCTATGCACATCGTTTTTCACACTCAAGCGCGACTACAACTTCTATTATGTCCTCAAGCTTCTGGTCTCGGCTATCCCTGTGGCCATTGTAGGACTGCTTTTTAAAGACAAGGTCGAAGAATTTTTTGGCAGCGGATTGGGCGTTGTCGGCATCTGTCTGTGCATCACGGCAGCGTTGCTTGCATTTGCCTACTTCTTTCGCACCCTCCCCGAGTTGCGCGGTCGTGCTCCCAAAGGTCACGACATCACATGGCTCGATGCAATTGTCATCGGTTGTGCGCAGGCAGTGGCCGTTTTGCCCGGCCTGAGCCGCTCAGGCACGACGATCGCCACCGGTATACTGATGGGTGACCGCCGCGACAAGATCGCCAAATTTTCGTTCTTCATGGTCGTCATTCCCATACTCGGCGAGGCGCTCCTCGACATAAAAAAAATCATGGGTGGCGAAGACACTTCGGTTGATGCTATCGGTGTTGTGCCGATGATTGTCGGTTTCCTCGCCGCATTCATTGTAGGTTGCCTCGCTTGCAAATGGATGATCAACCTTGTCAAAAAAGGACAGATGATCTGGTTTGCCCTCTATTGCCTCATCATGGGCATAATTTGCATCGTATGGTAAAAGAGACTCTCACCCCGGTCGAAGGGGAGATAATCAATATCGACAAGCCGTATGGCTGGACATCGTTTGACGCTGTCAAACGTTTGCGTTCGGTGCTTCAGCGCCGCACCGGCATCAAGCGCCTCAAGGTAGGTCATGCCGGCACACTCGACCCCCTGGCGTCGGGCGTGATGATTGTTTGCACCGGACGTGCCACCAAGCGCATCGACGAGTTGCAGGCGGGCGTCAAAGAATACGTTGCCACCATCGCGTTAGGCGCCACCACCCCGACGTTTGACCTCGAGACCGAGATTGACGCCACCTACCCTACCGAACATATCACACGCGAGCTGGTCGAGCAGGTGCTCACACGGTTTGTCGGACGCATCGAGCAAGTGCCCCCCACCTACTCGGCGGTGAAAGTCAATGGCCGGCGAGCATACAAATTTGCCCGTGCCGGCGCTGAGGTCGAGCTAAAGTCCAAGGTGCTTGTCATCGACAGCCTCGAGCTGCTCGACTACACGCCTACCGCCATCACAGTGCGCGTGGTATGCAGCAAAGGCACCTACATACGCGCCCTCGCCCGCGACATCGGACAAGCGCTTGGCTCGGGTGCACATCTCACCGCCCTGCGACGCACCCGAGTAGGCGGCACAGCCATCGACGACTGCCTCACCATCGACCAAGCGGTCGAAATGATTAACAACGCGACTATTACCCTACCTGACGAAGAAAACAAAACAACAATATGAAGTTATCACAATTCAAATTCAAATTGCCCGAGGAGCTGATTGCCCAGCAACCCGCCGAACACCGCGACGAGTGTCGCCTGATGGTTGTCAATCGCAAGACAGGCGAGATTGAGGACAAAATGTTCAAGGACGTGCTCGGCTATTTTGACGAGGGTGACGTGATGGTGTTCAACGACACAAAAGTGTTCCCGGCCCGTCTGTACGGCAACAAAGAGAAGACACGTGCCCGCATCGAGGTGTTTTTGCTCCGCGAGCTCGACTCTGAGCACAAGCTCTGGGACGTGCTTGTCGAACCGGCACGCAAGATACGCATCGGCAACAAGCTCTATTTTGGCGAGGACGAATCGATGGTCGCCGAGGTGATCGACAACACCACCTCGCGCGGACGCACGCTCAGGTTTCTCTATGACGGCTCACACGACGAGTTCAAAGAGCGTCTCTACGCATTGGGCAACATGCCCCT
>CAZKYR010000087.1:0-3183 GCA_964557035.1 uncultured Bacteroides sp.
CTGCGAGAGGCTGAAGCCGAGCAGGATGTTGCGCAAGTGGCCGAGGTGGAGTGGCTTGTTGGTGTTTGGCGATGAGTATTCGACCATCACTAACGGCGCGTCGGGAGTGACGGGTGTGATGCCGTAGTTGTCGATGGCGGCGATATGAGTGAGGACCGAGCTCCAGAAAGCGGGCTCGATGATGATGTTCAGGAAGCCTTTGACGACGTTGAAGCCACTGACGGCGGGCTCGTTGTCGACGAGCCACTGACCGATGTCGTTGCCGACAGCCTCGGGGGCTTTGCGAGCGGCTTTGACCCAGGGGAAGACGACGATGGTCATGTTGCCCTCAAAGTCTTTGTTAGTTGCTTGGGGGACAATAGATTGTGGGTCGACTTCGATGCCGTATAACTCTTTGAGTGCGCGGCTGACTGCCGCAGCGATGATGTTGTTTATGGACATATTTTGTTTTGGTTGTTCGGTTTTAACTTGCAAAGATAATAATTTTTTTTGAATTAGTGCCTGTCAGACATATCTGTTAACGCTCAGGCTGACGCTGAGGTTGCATTACTCAGTGGAGGATCGGGGGTGGGTTGCGGGATGAGGGGGTGTAATTTTGCGGCTATAAATCAATTTGGCGAAATGATCAGTTTGAATCACAAACAAAAAACAGAGAGGATATGAAAATCAGTCTGGACAAGGAGGAGATGCGCCGTGAGTGGCTTGTGAGGCGTCACCGTGTGGCGATGCGCGGCGATGTGTCGCTGACGGTGAGCGGCGGCATTGACCTGAATGCTGTCGCGGAGCGTGAGATGCGTGGATGGTATGTCGAGCTGTTGAGGTTGGCGCCTGCCGACATGCTCAGTGTGTCGGATGTGGCGCCGCTGTGCCGGCTGACGGTGGATGATGACGGAGTCGGCAGCGTGACGCTGCCCGGCAATGTGGTGAGGGTGCTGGGTGTCGAGAGTGACGGTTGGCGCCGACCGGCGACGGTGGTGAGTGACATGGGTGTGCCGATGGCGCTGTTGCAGCGCGGGGAGTATAGCCGCGGCGGGGAGTATAACCCGGTGGCGCTGTGGGAGGGGGATCGTCTGACGCTGTACAGTTTTGACACGTCTCCGGGGTCTAATCCGTCGCTGACGCGGCTGCTGTGTGTGGTTGACCCGGGCAATGAGGTGTATGAGATGGATGAGAGGGCGTTAGGGCTGATTGAGCCGCGTTAAAAAAGAGAATTTGAAGATGGATACACAAAGATTATTGATGGCGGCACACGGGGCATATTGTGCGTGTGCCGACCTGCGCGCCCGCCGTGCGCGCAACAAGCGATTTACATACGGCGACCAGTGGAGCGACCGGTCGGAGAGCGGGTCGGGTACTGAGCGCGACGACCTGCTGTCGCATGGCTACAAGCCGATGACCAACAATTTGATACGCCAGTTAGTGAAATGTATCGTCGGCCGATTTCGCTATCAGCGTGGCGAGCAGGGTTTGATGCCCGAGGGTGAGCGTGCCCGCAAGGTGTATGAGGAGAATGAGCTTGATGAGCTTGACTGCCGCACGCTCGAGGAGTTTTTGATCAGCGGGTGTGCCATACAGCGTGTGGTGCACGAGTGTCGTCCGCTGACGGGGTCGGGGACGTATGTCGACCCGGTGTCGCCGGCGAGGTTTTTTATCAATGCGACGTCAGACCCGCGAGGGCGCGACATCGAGATTGTGGGGATGTTGCACGACATGAGCATGAGCGAGGTGATGATGCGGTTCGGGGGCGAGAAGGGAGCGCAACGCGTGATGCTGCGCCGGCTGTATGACTCGCCGCAGCCCGGGGCTGGACGTGCGCCGGGAAGGTCGATTTTTGAGGATGACGATTTTTATGCTCCGGCGATGGAGGGCCGTTGTCGCGTGATAGAGGTGTGGACGCTCGAGTGTCGCGAGGTGTTGCGTGTGCACGACCCGATAGCGGGGCGTTATGCGGTGGTGGACTCGTCGCGCCGCGGAGAGATTGAGAAAATCAACCGTCGCCGCCGTCGCCGTGGCGAGGCGCTGATGAAGGTGCGCGGTGACATGAGGGGGGTGTGGCACTGCCGCTGGCTGTCGCCGGGAGGTGTGCTGCTGGATGAGTATGACTCGCCGTATGCCCATCGCCGTCATCCGTTTGCGGTGAAGCTTTACCCGCTGACCGATGGAGAGGTGCACTCGCTGGTGGAGGATGTGATCGACCAGCAGGTGTATGTCAACCGCCTGATCACGTTGCTCGACAGGGTGATGACGACGTCGGCCAAGGGCGCGTTGCTGTTTCCGCAAAATCAGTTGGCCGACGGGGTTGATTTAGTGGCGTTGGGTGAGGCGTGGGCAGCGCCTGACAGTGTGATACCCTATCGTCCGGTGCCCGGGCAGCCTGAGCCGCGTCAGCTTGTGACCAATGCTACCAACATCGGCGCACGCGAGCTTCTCGACCTTGAGATGAAGCTGTTTGACCGCATCTCGGGGGTGACAGATGTGTTGCAGGGGCGCGATCAGGGAGGCAACACGGGTAGGGATGTGTATGACAGCCGCGTGCGCAACGCGCTGATAGCGGTGGCCGACCTGCTCGAGACTTTCAACGGCTTTTTGAAGGTGAGGAACGGGATGCTGAACTGAAATTTTTTTTGCGGGTGTGAATGAATTTTGCCCACGCTGCGTTGTAATTTTGCAATGTAAAAAATCAAGTTATGCTCAATTCTTATTCAGATGTTATGTCAAATGTGCGCCGGCGTGATGCCGCCTTGAGGGCTGCCTACAAGCGAGAGAGGCGAGCCTTGTTTGCCTGCGACGGCGGAGAGGAGGTGACCGAGCGGGCGATCATCAGGGCGGCAGTCACGCGAGGGGCACCAGAATATTATGTGGGGCACAAGAATGCGTTGATGCTGGTGTCGTGCTATTTAAACAATTCGTTCAAGGGGAGCACGAGTGAGATGCGATGGGCGTTGGCGGCCGAACTGGCCGAGCGGGCGTGTGGTCACATCAATGCGCGTCACACACGGTTTTTGTCGCGTGCGGTGGCGATGGTGTTGAGCGAGGGGAATGCGACGCGCTTTTTCATGACGCCCGAACATGCGAGACACATTATCAAAGGGGGTAGGGGTTAGTGATTAGGTGTTAGTGATTAGGTGTTAGGTGTTAGTGATTAGGTGTTAGGTGTTAGTGATTAGGTGTTAGGTGTTAGTG
>CAZKYR010000087.1:3283-7140 GCA_964557035.1 uncultured Bacteroides sp.
ATTAGTGAGGTCAGAACTGACAACTGATGTATATGCGAAAGTGAAACTAAATTAAGAAGAAAAATGAGAGTATCTATTTCAATATCTGCGATTCTGCGCGAGATTTATGCCATGAGCGCGCTGCGTTCGTACAGCCGTCAGACCAAGAGCGAGATGCCGCCGCTGCTGACGCGCGACAATGAGGCTGCGTTGCGGCCGGTGATAGCTGATGCGCTGACATACGTGATGATGCCGGTGGCGCGTCACATATCGGACTGCAACCTTGTGGACCCGGAGCCGCCCGAAATCGTCACGATCGATTTCAAGGGGGAGAACTTCAGCGGGGCGTCGGCCAAGCTGTGCCGCCGGTCGATAGAGCATGCGGTGGTCAACCGCGCCCTTGAGATGATATGGGGTGATATGGACGAAGTGTTGGCCGGGACGTTTGAGGCCGCGGCAAGCAAGTCGTGCCAATTGTTGGATGACACGCTGCGCGCGACCGACCCGATGCATGTCGGCCGTATCGCGCCCCACCGCTGGTGAAGGGTTATTTGTCGCGCATGGCTTCGACGGGTTTGATGCGCATGGCTTTGAGGGCGGGGATGAGGCCGGCCAGGGTGCCGAAGACTAAGAATGAGATGAGGATGACTATTGCCTGGCCGAATGTGAGTTCGAAGCGTGCGGGTGAGGCACCGGGGGCATTTGTGGCGTATGAGACGACGCCGAGGATGATGGTGGCGAAGGCGACGCCCATGACGCCTGCGATGGTGGTGAGGGCCATGGATTCGCTGAGTATCTGGGCAATGATGTCGCGCGGCTTGGCTCCGATGGCGCGGCGGATGCCGATCTCTTGGGTGCGCTCTTTGACGATGACCCACATGATGTTGCCGACTCCGATGACGCCTGCAAGGAGGGTGCCGACACCGACAAAGAGTGCAAGGAGGGAGAATCCGGTGAAGACGGTCTCCATCATCTCGAACTGTTCGGAGATGTCAAAAAAGCCGATTGCCGAGCGGTCTTCGGGGCTGAGCTGCGCGTGGTTGGCGCGCAAGATGCGCTCGATGTAGGGGCGTACCTCAGAGGGGGTGTGGCCCGGTTGGACAGTGAACATGGAGAAGTAGACGTCGTCGCCCGAGTTGTAGGTGAGGCGCATGGTGGAGGAGGGGATGATGACCGAGTCGTCGACCTTGGAGCCTGTGGAGACCTCGGCGACTTGTCCGGCGATGCCGATGACGGTGTAGTAGATGCCGTTGACCTCGATCTCTTTGCCGACGCCCGAGAGGGGGTCGCCGAACAGTTCGGAGGCGACACGTTTGCCGACGACGCACACTTTGCGTCGCTGTGACTCGTCGGCGCTGTTGAGAAAGCGTCCGGCGTAGACGATGGGCTCGAAGATGCGAACGTAGGTGTCTCCTACGCCTTGTACTGTCGTGGATGAGCTGTTGCGGTCATATTTGGCGGTTGCCGAGCGGTTGTCAATCGAGGTGATGGCGTCGATGTAGGGCACCTGTTCGGCAATCTGTTTGATGTCGCCGGTGGTCATGGTCCACCCCTGTCCTTTGGCATATCCGTTGTAGGGGACTGTGGTGGCGTCGGGATAGAGCAAGGCGACGTTGGTGGCGAAGCCTTCAAAATTGCGTCTGACGAGGTCTTGGGCGCCCTGAGCTCCCCCCCAAAGGAGGGCGAGCATGGCAGTGCCCCAAAAGATGCCGAATGCGGTCAGAAAGGTGCGGGTTTTGTTGCGTGTGAGGGTAGCGAATATCTCTCGCCAGTTCTCTATGTCAAACAATGTCTTCATCACTCGTCTCTCAATGCTTCAACGGGTTTAACTTTCAATGCTTTGAGCGCGGGGGCGATGCCGGCGACGGCACCTGCGACGATGAGCACCACGGTCACTTCAAAGGCGAGGGTCATGTTGATGCCCGGATCCTTGATGCCGTTGCTATCCCCCAAGAAGAGGTTGATGAGCTCGAGCACGCCGATGCCGGCGACAATGCCGATGTAGCCGAAGATGGCGGTGATGGCGACGCTCTCCAACACCACCTGTGTGAGAATGTTGCGCGGTCGGGCGCCGATGGCGCGACGGACGCCGATCTCGTGGCGTCGCTCGCGCACGCTCACAAACATGATGTTGCTCACGCCGATGATGCCGGTGAGGAGTGTGAGCACGCCGATGACCCATGTGATGGTCTCGAGGAGCGACATATTGGATGCGATCTGGAGATGCTGTGTGAATTGGTTCCACACCCAGACGGCGCCGTTGTCGTTGGGGGAGAAGTTGTGGGCCGAGGCGAGTGCCTGACGTGCCAGCTGTTCGGCTTGCTCGCCGTCGGCCTCGGTGTTGACATTTTGAAGTGTGGCTGTCATCTGTGAGACGTCGTCGCTGTCGCCGTCGAGCATCCGTGCGGTGGAGAGGGGGATGTAGGCGCGTTGGGACCAGCGGTGGTCGTAGACGCCGATGACGGTGAAGGTGAGGTCCATGCATGTGACGCGCTCGCCGACGGGGTCGTCGTCGCCAAAGAGCATATCGGCCATCTTGCTCGAGAGCACCATCACCTTGCGGCGTTCGCGCACGTCAAAGTCGTTGATAAAGCGGCCGCTCGCCATCTCGAGGTGCTCATATTGAAGCGCTTTTGGCTCTACGCCCGAATATCCGCCTGTCGAGGACTCGGTGCGGGTCGACACCGAGGCGGTGTCGTTGTTGACAGCGACCGAGACGTTGCTGACATACCCCTCGGATCGGGCTTTGAGGGGCTCGGCGTCGCGTCCTTGGAGAGTGATGTCGCGACCCTCGGCATATCCGCCGTGAGCCTCGGTCGTCCAGCCGCCCCCGATGATGAGGTTGTTGCTGTTTGACGACATCGCGTCAGACTCAAAGCTGTTGATGACGCCGCGGGCCATGCCGATGAGGACGATGAGCATGAAGATGCCCCACGACACGGCCAGTCCGGTGAGTGCCGTGCGTAGCTTGTTGTTGGTGATAGTCTGCCATATCTCTCTGACCAAATCCATAGGGCCTCAGTGTGTTAGGGGTGAACGATGCGACCGTCGACGATGTGGATGATGCGGTCGGTCTGTTGGCCCACGGCGGGGTCGTGCGTGACGATGATGATGGTCATGCCCGATTGGCGGTTGAGCTCGCGGAACACCTCCATCACCTCGTGAGAGGTGTGCGAGTCGAGAGCGCCGGTGGGTTCGTCGGCCAGGATGATGGCCGGGTTTGTAACCAGTGCACGGGCGATGGCCACGCGCTGTCGCTGACCGCCCGAGAGCTCGCCGGGCAGGTGATGGGCGCGGTCGGCGAGGCCCATGCGCTCGAGCTGCTCCATGGCCAGACGGTTGCGTTTGCGTCGCGACACTCCGCGATAGAACAGCGGGAGGGCGACATTCTCGACAGCATCCTTGTAGCTGATCAGGTTAAACGATTGAAATACAAAGCCGATGAGGTGGTTGCGCAGGTCGGCGGCACGGTTTTCGCTCAGGTCTTTGATGAGAGTGTTGTCGAGCAGGTAGCGTCCCGAGTCATATCCATCAAGGATGCCTAAGATGTTGAGCAGAGTCGATTTGCCCGAGCCCGATGCGCCCATGATCGAGACCAGTTCGCCGCGTTTGATTTCGAGATTGATATCCTTGAGGACGTGCAGAGGGACAACACCCGGATAGGTTTTGTTTACATCCTCAAGCTTGATCATAATATCGTTGTTCATAACCATGAAAAGCAGAAAGTACACCCCCTTAGACGGTGATGTCGGGTGCAAAATTACAAAAAAGGGATTAAAAATTTGCACAGGTCAGAAACAACATGTACCTTTGCATCACAAAAGAGGGGTATTAGCTCATCTGGCTAGAGCGCGACACTGGCAGTGTCGAGGTGAGCG
>CAZKYR010000088.1:0-7122 GCA_964557035.1 uncultured Bacteroides sp.
GCATAAAAACATCCTATTATCCAAAAAAGATCGACCAAATTTTGACATCCATCCTTCTGGCCGAGAAGGATGATTTACTTGATGAGGATTTTTGAGGTTTTGACAGCGGTGGATGTGTAGTCACGGCGGATATAGATGCCGGGGGTGAGGCTGGTGGCGGAGAATGCCGATGGGGCACCGTCGAATACTATTTCTCCGCTAATATTAATTATCTGCATTCGGGTGACGCCGATGTAGTCTGAGCCGATTACACTGTCAATTCCAGCATTTTCAAATGATTCCGGAGTAAACTCAAGCGTCTTTTCGTCCGCTCCATTCTCATTTTCAACAATTATTCGTATCCAACTTGTAGTCAATGACGACATGTCTCCAGTTTTGACATGGACTATATACGGTCCAAAGAACTTGTCTGAACGGATCATTGAGTCGTAATCCTCTTCAATTTCGACAATGACATAATCCGTACCACTGAATTTCACGTCAAACTCGACACTAAAGACATGCCCCTCCCCCCGATGGATTACCATATTGTCTGTCGCCAAGATCTCAGGCTTCTCGGTTACGGCAGCCAACAATTGTGATTCCGACATAAACGGGCACAATAAAACCAAAGAAAACAACAAGGATAAAACAAACGATCTCATAAGCCTCACATTCTATATTAGTTTATACCCAATTAACGCAACCATCAGCGAATTATTGCAATCCACCACACCCTTACACCAGTTTTTGAGAATCAATCTGTCGATTACTTAACATTACAGTCGTGAGCACCGTGTTTTCGAAGAGAATCAAAACAGGAGGACTGCGCCGTCAATTGACGACACAGCCCTTTGATATTCGTGTTTGTCGCGTCAGAATGCTCAGCGGAGCATCCCTACGCCTGGGTGGCATCGATTTGATGCGCTGGGGTTATTTCACTATCAGTTTGTGGATTGAGGCGGGGAGGCCGGGGATGGCCACTGAAACGATGTACAGGCCGGGGGTGCCGACAGGGATGAGTCCGCTGTCGCTTACGGCCTGCGTGGCGCGGATGGCGCCGTCAATACCACTCACGGTCACGATGGCATCTCCGCTTACCTCAACGCATATATTGCGGTCTGACTCATAAACGTTGGTCAGCACATTGTCATTTGCGATCGCTTCGATTCCGGCTTCTTCGAGCGTAAGGAACTTGAAGAGCACAGGCGATTTTTTGTCAGTAAATACGTATGAGCCTACCGTGCGGCTGTCAACGCCGAAATACAAGTCGCTATCCTTCCACAAGCCGCGCATGTGATACCCACCATTGGCCTTCTCTACCTGCACTGACTTGGCAGTTGCGGGCTCGGCTGAGAGGATGCCAATCTTCCAGTAGTTGTCGCCCTCACCCATGTAGCCGTCTCCATTCTGAAAACTGACAAACGATGTGAATCCCTTCTTGACCTTGGGCATGAACAGATATGACTCATTAGTGGGCTGGAGCCTGCCCAGGCGGTACTTGCCGTTGTCACCGTTCTTGTCGCTGTACAGGTACAGGCCAGACTGGGCTTCCTGGATGCAGTATACGGTGTTGGGCTCGAATAGTTTGTCGCCCGATGTGTCGGCTACGGGGTCGACCTTGCGCAGGGCGCGAATGCCGAGTTCGGCAGCCGACGACCATGCATTGTTGTTGACCTCAGACTTGGCTACGAGCCTGAAGTATCGGGCATTTATGGCCTGGGGCAACTCAACTATCTGCTCGCCGGCGACATCCTTGAATGTGCCGACAGCATCGGGAGCGCCCCAAATCTCAGGATTATTGCCGAAATACACCTCATACTCTTTGATGCGGCCATTGCTCATGTTTGAGCGACCCTCGTAGACGAATGCCGTGACGGCGTAAGTATCCTTCATGTCTACGATAATCTCATGGGGGCATGATGTCTGGTCGCTGCCGTAGCTCGTGTGCCAGATGGTATTTGAGTTGTTGTCAATGGCATTGCGCACATCCTCGCCGCCGCCCTGGTTGCTGTCAACGCGGTATACGCTCCATTTGCTCTTGTCGATAAACATCTCGACCTCGGCATCAGTGACGATGCTTCGTGCCAGGCCGGCCTTCTCGGCATAAGCCATGATATATCCGCCATCCTGCATGCTGATGGCTGCAGTGTATGGCTTGAACGTAGCGCCGCCGTCGAGGCTGTAGCTGATGGCTGCGCCCTGAGTCTTGGTCGACAGGGTCACGACACCCTTGTTGGCCGATATCACTACGGGCTGGCATTGCGGGCAGCTCACGCGAGCCTTCTCGACGAGTTGGCGGTCGGTGAGTTTGTCGCCGATAGGCATGATGATGAAATCAAACGCTGTGGTCTGGGCCTTCAACTCATATTTGTCGAGCACGTCGGCGCCGCAGCTGGCATTGCCCAGGGCGCGCATGGCCGCGTCGATGCTGACCACGGTCTTGTCGGTGAATACGGCCTGATAGGGGTGCTTCTTGCGGCCCGACGCATTGATGTTATCGCCAGGACGCCAGTGTATGGCTGTTGCCGACATCTGGCTCGGGGCCACGATCATCAGGCCCTTGTCGCTGCCATCGGTGAGGGCGATAAAGCGCACGTCCTCCTTGTTGCCGGTCTCCTGGGGCAGGATATAGGGGGTGTACTGGTCGGCGACGGTGCTGTGGTACAGTCCCTCAAAGCATGACTCCTTGCGGTCGCGGTAATTCTCCCACGGACCACGGCCATACCATGCAAACTGCTCAAAGTCCTTGGGCATGTCAAAAGTGAATCCCATGCGAGGCATGATCACATTCTTCCTGGCGGGCGTTATTATTGAGCTCACTGAGATGACACCGTCGGGCATCACGGTGTATGCCATCTGCACCTTAAACGACGTGGGGGCGGTGCCGGTATACGTATTGTCGACGGTAAGCGTGACGCTGCCGTTGT
Organism: uncultured Bacteroides sp.; assembly: GCA_964557035.1. Classification (GTDB taxonomy): domain Bacteria; phylum Bacteroidota; class Bacteroidia; order Bacteroidales; family Muribaculaceae; genus CAZKYR01. The sequence continues at coordinate 2,910 of CAZKYR010000088.1, forward strand.
CGTTTACAGCAGTCGACCACTGACCGGGCGTAACCTTGAGATTGCGCAGGCCCATGCTCTCCCACGAACCGTTCTGGCGGCCGTCATTGTCGGTGGGCAGACGATAGGCGTTGAACTTCAGCGTAGCGTCAATCAACTCCTTGCCGGCGTATGTGTATGATGCGAGCTGGCCGGTGGTCTTTGAGAATACGGCCTTGAAGTCGCCTGCGCTCAGCGTATAGTCATTGGCATTGTCAGCTATGTTGATGGTGCCTGCAGCCGATGGGGCATAGGGAGCCTTTGACAATGCGGCGCGCAGCCTGAACTGCTCTGATGCCACCTCATATCCGGCAGGGGCCCACGGCGTGGCCTCGGTGTTGGTGACAGAGAATCGCACGAAATACTCGGCGCCGGGGGCGGGGTCGGCGGGCATCAGGCCCGACAGCGTGAAGCGCTGCGACTTGCCGGCGGCTACAGCCACACCGTCGACGGTGCCCTTGCCAATCTCGACACCATCCTCAAACACGGTGTATGCCACTTTGTAGCCCGTAAGATCGCGGAATGCCATCTTGTTCTTGATCTCAAACTCACCGGCAATGCTATCCTTCATCACAAAGTCGGCGGGCTGGTAGATCTTCTTGACGTTGTATGACTTGGCCGACAGCGAGCAGTCGGGGAATACGACGCCGTTGATGCAGAAATTGCCGTCATTGGGGTTCTCGCCAAAGTCGCCGCCGTATGCCCAATAGGTCTTGCCTGAATTGCCGGGCACGGGCACCTGCAGACCCTGGTCCTTCCAGTCCCAGATAAACTCGCCAACCAGGGCGGGGTATTTCTCATACAGGTCGTAATATTCGCGCTGGTTGCCCATCGAGTTGCCCATCGAGTGCGAATTCTCGCACTGCACATGAGGCTTCACCTTTTGGCCGCTGTTGGCCTGGTTGAGGCGGTCGCGGCCGATGCTCTCCATCCAATCGAGGCCGCCATACATGGTGCTCGATATGTCGGCGTAATCGCTGTTGCCCTCATAATGGGTCAAGCGAGTCTGGTCCAGATTCTTAATGGCAGTCGACACGGCCTTGAAGTTGGCGCCGTTGCCCGACTCATTGCCAAACGACCAGATGATGATGCTGGGGTGATTGCGCATCCACAACACATGATTCTCGTTGCGCTCGACCATAGCGCCCTTGAATGCCTCGACGCTCGACAACTTGGTGTTGGCGTGGCACTCAACGTCGGCCTCGGCTATCATATACAGGCCATACTTGTCGCAAAGGTCATAGAAATACGGATTATTTGGATAGTGGCTCGTGCGCACTGCATTGATGTTTAAGCTCTTCATGGTCATCACGTCGAGCTCCATCTCCTCGCGGGGCACCGTGCGGCCATATTCACCGCTGAAATCATGGCGATTGACGCCGTGTATCAGCAATGGCTGGCCGTTGAGCAGCAACTCACCCTTCTTGCCAATCTCAATCTGTCGGAATCCGAGCTTGTGGCCGCGCACGTCAATGGCCTTGCCGTCGCTGCCCTGGAGAGTGATCGAGAAGTCATAAAGGTTAGGCTGCTCGGCATTCCATAGCTTGGGATTGCTCACGGGTATTGACATCTCGTAATTGCCGGTGCGCGAGACAGTCACAGACTTCTCGGCCACCAGGGTCGAGCCGTCCATGATACGGGCGGTGAGGGTGCCGTTGACGGCAGCGCCCTCAATGTCAGCAGTGATATTGACCGTTGAGTTTGTGTAATTGTCCTTGAGCTGAGTCATTACGAAATAGTCGCGAATCTGCGTCTTGGGGGCCGACCACAGGAATACATCGCGTGTGATGCCAGTCATGCGCCAGTAGTCCTGGCACTCAAGGAATGATCCGCTGGTGAATCGGTACACCTGCACAGCCAGCGTGTTCTCGCCGTCGACAAGCAGGTCGGTGATGTTGAATTCTGACGGCAGGTATGAATCCTCGGCATATCCGGCAAATTTGCCATTGACCCAAACATAATATCCATGGCCAGCGCCGTTGAACCTGACGTAAACGTCCCTACCCTTCCAGTCAGCCGGAACGGTGAATGTGCGGCGGTAATTGCCCACCGGGTTCTTCATATTCTGCCCGTATGTGAACCATCCCGGACGGTCAGCCATCACGCTGTATGTAGTCTCGTTATAGCTGAATGGGTATGCTACGTTGCAATACAGGGGCTTGTCCCAGCTCTTGCCGTTGCGTATGCCATAAACCTGCCAAGCCGACGGCACATCGATGTCGTCCCAGCCGTCAACGGCATAACTCGGGGCCTCAAAGCCGGCTGGAGTCTTGCCAGGGTCAGCCACCCATTTAAATTTCCAAACGCCGTTGAGCGACATATAATAGGGCGACTGCTCGATGCTCGAGTCGCCAACTGCCGAAGCGTCGGCCAGCGGAATGCCCAATGTGTGCGCCTGCTCGCGGTTGAGGTGCGTGACGCTCACGTCGTCCCATTCTTTGTAGGTCTGCGCGCTCACTGTCGCCATCGAGGCGGCAACAACGAGGCAGCTCAATGCAAATAGTTTTTTCATGATTTACGTGGTTATATAACTATTGCAAATATAGTAATAATGCCGCCACTCACAAAAGCGTATCAGCAAAAAAGCACATTTCGCATATAATATGTAACAACAGAATAGGCGCGCGATCCATTGCATAGACCGTGCGCCATCTCATATCACACCATGCTGCACAATTCAGACACGAATCAGCACATGGCTCACATTTTAATATTAGTATCTGAAATCGACCTTTAGTTTGCCAACAGGGAAAAAGATGCCCGAAACTATTATGCCGGCCCAATTAGGCTTCGTCATAAGATGGCAATGCATTTGTCCCGAATGCGAATGAGCAGGATCAACATTTAACGTTGATCGGATGGGATGGAAATTCATTGAATTGCCCACCATCTCAAAGTCAAGTCTGAACGGTATCGTGGGCACATTCAACACAACATCACCTCCAGTTGAGATTTTAGTTACTTCTTGGCCATTTATCTTGATGCGATATGGCATCAATGAGCCAACAAATGATTTATCGCGTGTCACGCGTAATGTAGCACTCATGCTTAATTTGATGAAACAAAATGTAATCCAACTCTATCTTTCACGTATTCTCCTTGGTCTTCAAACAAGAAGTCACCATCAAGAGAATATACCTTTATTACAGTCGGTCTGTAATGTACATTTTCAGTATACCAAACTGGCCCATAGCCGTCAAGATGTCCTCGAAAATATCTTCCAGAATAGGATCTTGCCAAAACTTTTACTCCAAATCTGTTGTAAACACCTGAATAACAATTAATATAATTATTCTTGTAAGAATAATGGTCAAATCTATTTTTCTGCAGCCCCCACGAAGTCAAGGCGACGGCGGCTGCAATGATGAATATCACAAAATTAGTTTTCCTATCTTTGAGGACTATCATGATGAAAATTGCCACGACGGCAACAAGCCCCATAAGGATTAATCCCAGTATATTTGGGGAACCATTTATAATAGACGCCACAAAAGGAATGAGAAAATAGGATAGGCCAACTATTAGACAGCCGACAAACAATGTTGCGGCTATTATCAATATTCTTTTTTTCCCGTCCATAGCCTCAACCTGCCGCTATACCAATGATGAAACTTATTAATCCGGCAACGAAGCCCAAGCCTACGGCAATTAAACTAAACATCATGGCATTTTTTGAGCTTTTAATTGCACCCTCTTTGTCTCCGCTATTCCATTTATTGTCAACTTGGTTAGAGTTGATAATAGCAACTACACCCATTGGGAGGCAACACAGGACGGTGGTCAGAATCGAAAGCCAGAGATAATTATCAGGCTTTTTGTCAACTACGCTTGGTGAATATGAAGATGGATTAGGCGAATAAGAAGATGCACTGGGAGAGTAACCCGATGCGTTGGCGCCACTGTTTACATTAGGCCTGGGAGGTGGAGGGGGCGGCGTGGCTTTTGACACGATGTAGACGCTGACCTCGGGCACGTTGCTTGCTTTTTCCCATTGTGGCATGCCTTGAATCCATACCAAAGTCTCCCCTTTGATGGGATAACGTGGGATTTCGCTTATCTCAATAGGCCCGGCTTTCTCCCCCTGGTCATTAATGAAATAAACCTCTTTCATAAAATTTATTATTTTGGCAGCCTGTCCCCTCGACCGCAAATTCACAAAAAAATAGCGTAGGACGATGTTCAGTTTATTTTAACG
>CAZKYR010000089.1:0-4850 GCA_964557035.1 uncultured Bacteroides sp.
AAAGAGTATCAGCCACGCTACAACGTGCTGCTCAAGGATGACAAGTCATATCCATACATATGCGTCACTCGCGAGCTCTACCCTCGCGTGTTCATGACCTACAACCGCATCAAAGACGGCTCGCGCTACTTTGGCCCGTACACCAACCAGGGCGCTGCACGCGCTGTCCTCGACCTCATCCGCGAGCTCTACCCCATCCGCACATGCAGGCTCAACATCACCCCCGAATTCATCGCTAAGGACAAAGGTCGGCTCTGCCTCGAATATCACCTCAAACGGTGTGGTGGATGCTGCAAAGGGCTGGTGTCACCTGAGGAATATCACGACAATATCGAACGGATAAAGCAAATATTGCGTGGCGAAACACACCTTCTGCTCGCCTATCTGCGCAACGAAATGCAACGGCTGTCCGAAAATCTCAGGTTTGAGGACGCTCAGGTCTTAAAAGAAAAATACAAGTTAATCGAGAAATATAGGGTTAAAAGTTCGATCGTCAGTCAGACGATTGATGAGATTGACGCATTTGGCGCCGACATGGATGACACTGACATATATGTCAGCTACATGCATGTCAGGCACGGCGCTGTCGTCCGCGCAATCACGTTGCACTACAAACGCCGGCTCGACGAATCGATTCCCGAGGTGCTCAGTTATGCGATGACCGAAGTAGCACAACGACTTGGTATTGAACAATTTAAGGAGGTTATTGTACCCGAGATTCCTGACACCGAGATGCCGGGCGTCACATTCACAATCCCTCAACGAGGCGACAAAGCAAAACTGCTCGATGTCTGCACCCGCAACGCCCGCCAGGCACGCATAGACGCGCTCAATCATCTCGAAAAATCAAATCCTGAGGCTCGCCTCGAACGCACCCTCAAGCGGCTACAGACCGACTTCCGCCTCAGCGAATTGCCCCGACACATCGAGTGCTTTGACAACTCCAACATCCAAGGCACCAATCCTGTCGCATCATGCGTCGTATTCAAAAATGCACGCCCCTCCAAGCGCGACTACCGTCACTTCAACATCAAGACCGTGGAGGGCCCCGACGACTTCGCCTCTATGCGAGAAGTGCTCACCCGACGATACACCCGTCTGATGAACGAGGGCGAACCCCTACCCCAGCTCATCGTCGTCGACGGCGGCAAAGGACAATTGTCAGCAGCGGTCGAAGCACTCGAGGACATGGGTCTACGCGGAGTCATCGCCGTCGTCGGCATTGCAAAGCGGCTCGAAGAAATTTACTTTCCGGGTGACAGCGTCCCGCTCTACATCGACAAAAATAGCGAATCGTTGAGAGTAATACAACAACTGCGCGACGAAGCACACCGCTTTGGAATCACTCACCATCGCGACCGTCGATCAAAGTCGGCACTCGTCAGCGAACTCGACGGCATCAAAGGCATCGGAGAAGTCACACGCACGCTGCTGCTCAAAAAATTTAAAAGTGTCGAACGCATCCGGCAAGCCTCGCTCGACTCACTCGCCGAGGTCATCGGTCCGGCCAAAGCGCGACTCGTCCGCGACGGCCTCAATCCGACGGCTCAAAGTCCCGAATGACGTAAAAATTCATGCACAGCCGGCCACAAATTGCAAAATATCTCAGCCAAAACGCCTCAAAAGCGGCAAATTAGCACCTTATCACACTTTATATCAGCGACTTAAACAACACACCCCTGATCCTCCATTCTGACATCAAATAGAATTATCCACAAAATTTGACAAAATGAATTAGACAAAATATCTAATCTATCTTGGCTGGCTCGTTGGCGTAGCCAACAAATAACGTAGCCGTGGGTGTCAACCCACGGAATAAATTGATTCAAAAAAAATCATCGACCGATTTATCGGTCGAATAATGTTTGTTAACAGGTGGCGGCGTATTCGACCGATAAATCGGTCTCTTGATGTGTGGGGATTAAAATCCGTGGGCTTGCGCCCACGGCTACAACATTCGTTGGCTACGCCAACACAATCCGGATGGGTTAACAACAGCTGTGATTCGTCGTTGTTTGCTAAACCAAGCTTTGTGAATAGGCGCATGCTATACCCCTACCCTATTCATTTGAACCTGTCACTCGGCTTTGGGCTCATACGCGCCGATTGATGGCGTTTTGCCGCGCGCGACACCCAAACGGTCAACCTGCGCCTCGCTGTGCGTCAGAGACGCATTTGCGGCCCCGATAGCGGGTGATTCGGGCTGAGGACGATAGTCAAAATAATATTCCTCGCGAACAGTGTAATACATCGGATCGGTATCCCAAAGACAGTTGATGAAATTGTCATCATCCGATCCGGCCGACTTGAGTATGCACGTGTCAAGGGTAACGCTCGTGCCGGTGAAATCACCCACTGACAAGTCCGTGCCGTTGCCATAGATGATGCTGTTGGTAAATTGAACATCCATCAGCGGAAGGCCGCTGCCGTCGTCGCTCTCTGAGTCATAGTGTGCGAACTGCACAGACGCTCCACCGAGTGCCGTGAATAGATAGTAGTTGGCAATCGTGCAATGGTTGAACAGATGCTTGCCACCCTGCAGATAGAGCACGCCTGAGGACGCATCTGCAAGTTCGCACCCTATGGCGGTGACATCGCTGTGAATGGCAGCGAGCGCATACTGCTGGCTATTGCGCAACTGACAGTTCACCATCTTTAGCGCCGGCAGATCGTTTGACGGAATCGAATCAAGGATAACGCCAAATTTGGTGTTACGGATCGATGTATGCGACAGCTCGTTGGCTCGACTTGTGGTGGTGAATAGCACACCCTCCCACTGTCCTGACATGATTTCGTAGGGTATCGACCCGGCCACGTTGCCGGTGCGGTCTCCCTCAAAATTGACAGGTCGCTCAGCGGTGCCACGCGTGACGAGTGTACCGTCCACACGCATGTAAGATGCATCATGGAAGTTGAGCGTCACACCCGCATCGAGTGTCAGTCGGGCGCCCTCGGCTACGATAAGTGAATCAAAAATCTGGTATGGATAATCAGCCGACCACGTCTCATCCGACGTCACGACATATCCCTTGCGACGTGTCACATCCTGCCCCTCGGCCTCGAGGACGACAGTGCGGGTCACACCCTGCGTCACAAAATCGAGGTGAGCCTCGTGAGTCACCGTGCCTGTGGTGCCGTTGAGCGGCAGTGTAGTCTCCACAAACACAAATATCGAATCGTTGGGACGAATCTCGACGTTCTCAAACGTGCGGCCCGTCAGGCCGTCAACATTGAGTCTGAACAGGTTGTCGGCGTCGTCGCGGAGCGCAATACGGCCGATGCTGATCACTTTGTCGTGTCGGTTATAGACCGTGAACCGGCTTGTCGGTGAACCGTCGGTGGTGAACACCGTGCCAAGGCGCAGTGTGTCAACCGAGAATGTCGGCTGATCGGCCTGCGAGGTCGACACCGAGTCCTCGATACAAGATGTCATGGCTACACACGCTGAAAGCAACGCGAAAAATATGTATTGTAACTTGAATTTCATGATTTTCATACTCTAAAAACGCAAAAAAGGGGCAAATATTGCCCCTCAATTCGTTAACAAATGATAACCTGTAGTCACACTTCACTTAACCGATTGCATCTCGACCAAGCGGCGATAATAGCCGTTGAGGGCAAGCAACTCGTCGTGCGTACCACGCTCCACAATGCGGCCCTCGTGCAGCACGCAGATAAGGTCGGCGTTGCGGATGGTGCTCAGCCTGTGCGCGATGACAAGGGTGGTGCGGTCTTTCATCAGTCGGTCGAGTGCCTGTTGCACAAGCTGTTCGCTCTCGCTGTCGAGAGCCGATGTAGCCTCGTCGAGAATGAGCACAGGGGGATTCTTCAATATGGCTCGCGCTATCGAAATGCGCTGTCTCTGTCCTCCCGGCAGACGGCATCCGCGCTCGCCGATATTGGTCTGATACCCATCCTCGGTCTCCATGATGAAGTCGTGGGCATTAACTATGCGCGCTGCCTCTTCGACCTGCTGCTGAGTAGCACCCTCGACACCAAAAGTGATGTTGTTGTAAAATGAGTCGTTAAACAAAATCGCCTCCTGGTTGACATTCCCCATCAGCGACCTCAAGTCGTGCACCCGCAACTGTCTCACATCGACTCCGCCGACCGTGATGCTGCCGCTGTCCACGTCATAGAAGCGTGGCAAAAGGTCGGCCATCGTCGACTTGCCCGAGCCCGACTGCCCCACCAATGCCACGGTGGCTCCGGCCGGAATGTCGAGGTTGATGTCGTGAAGCACCGTGTTGTCGCCGTAGCTGAACGTCACGTCGCGATATGAGATGTCACCCCCGTTTGGCGGCGTCTGCCGCGGTTCAACAGGGTCCTTGATCGGATTTTCGGCCTCTAAGATGCGGTCCACACGCTCCATCGACGCAAGACCTTTCTGTATCGAATACATCGCTTTGGAGAGGTCTTTTGCAGGATTGATGATGCTGTAGAAGATGACCATGTAATAGATGAAGGTCGCGCCGTCAATCGACGAATTATTGCCCAAAATAAGCACACCGCCAAACCACAGCACGATCGCAATGGCCGTCGTGCCCAAAAACTCACTCATCGGGTGAGCCAAGGCCTGACGTCGGGCCACCTTGTTTGAGATGTCAAAAAAGCGCTGATTCTCGCGATGAAAACGGTCGCGCACCTTGGTCTCGGCATTGAATGCCTTGATGATGCGCAGTCCGCCAAGGGTCTCCTCGATGTTTGACATCATCACGCCCCACTGATTCTGACCCTCGAGCGACTTGCGCTTGAGCTTCTTGCCGACACGACCCATCACCAATCCGGCCAACGGCAACAGCACCAACACAAAAAGCGTCAGTTGCCAGCTGATGATCAGCATCATCGTC
>CAZKYR010000089.1:4860-7085 GCA_964557035.1 uncultured Bacteroides sp.
ATCATCACCGGGTTTTTGAACATCATGTCGAGCGAAGACATCACCGAGTTCTCAACCTCGGCCACATCTCCCGACATGCGGGCCATCACGTCTCCCTTGCGTTCTGACGTGAAAAAGCCGATCGGCAGTGACACCACCTTGTCATACATGTAGTTGCGGATGTCGCGCACGATGCCCGACCGCATCGGTATAATCACGTATGAGCTGAGGTAGGTCACCCCTGTCTTCAAGGCGGTCATCACAACCAGTATCACGGCCAATAACGCCAATGTGGTCGAGGGGCCGTTGATGTCGACCGACTGCTGGGTGTAATAGTAAAAGTTATTGACTACCACATCTTTGAGTGCACCGTCGCCGAGATGCATGTAGTGATAGGTCTCTCCCGCGCCGTTAAACAGCATCTCAAGGATCGGGATGATGACGGCAAACGAAAAAAGCGTCAACACCGCCGACAAGAGGTTGAAGACGATGTTGAGCGCAAGATATTTTTTGTACGGCGGCACAAACCGCCGCAAAATAGCAAAAAGTCCTTTCATTCAGGATATTGTAGGTCAGACATTCTCAACCAGCTTCATGCCGTGGTGGATGGCCTTCTCGTTGACTGAGATGAGGTGGTGGTGACGCTCGGGGAGCGCCTTCTTGAGGCCGCGCAACACAGCGTCGACCGACACCATCGGACGAACACCCAACAGCGCACCGAGCAATATCATGTTGTAACCCTTGGCATTGCCCAGTTCGATTGTCGCATCCATTGCAGGCACCGCGATGACCTTGATGTCGGTGCGTGTCGGCAGATGGTGGATGCCGTACGGGTCATACATCAGCACACCGCCCGGTTTGACACGACTCTCAAACTTGTCGAGACTCTGCTGGTTGAGGATCACGGCGATGTCATATTTGTCGAGCACCGGCGACGAAATGGGTTGGTCGCTGATGATGACAGTGACGTTGGCCGTGCCGCCGCGCTGCTCGGGACCGTAAGATGGCATCCAGGTCGTCTCCTTGTCATCCATGAGTGCCGCATACGACAGTATTTTGCCCATCGACAGTACTCCTTGACCGCCGAAACCGGCTATGATGATTTCTTCTTTCATAATTCTACATTTTTCATATCGCCCAGAGGGTATTTCTTGAACGTGTTCTCCTCCATCCACTTGTTGGCGGCTGCGGGACTGAGTTTCCAGCCCGACGAGCAGGTGCCCACGACCTCGACGACCGAGGTGCCGCGGCCTGCCATCGAGTTCTCGAACGCTTTGCGGATGGCGGCTTTTGTCTTGCGGATGGCAGCGGGGGTGTGGACTGCCTGACGTGTCACATAGCATGTGCCGTCGAGGCGCGCCAACAGGTCTGAGATATTGAGCGGATAGCCGTTGAGGTCAGGGCGGCGGCCATAGGGGGTGGTCGCTGTCTTGGCGCCCTCGAGCGTGGTGGGAGCCATCTGTCCGCCCGTCATGCCATAGATGCCGTTGTTGATGAAGATGATGGCGATATTCTCGCCGCGGTTGGCGGCATGGATGGTCTCGGCGGTGCCGATAGCGGCCAGGTCACCGTCACCCTGATAGGTGAACACCATCTTGTCGGGATTGGTGCGCTTGACGCCAGTGGCGACAGCCGGTGCGCGCCCGTGGGCTGCCTCCACCCAATCGACATCGATGTAGTTGTAGGCAAACACGGCACACCCGACCGGGGCTACGCCGATAGTCTTTTCTTCGAGACCGAGCTCATCGATGACCTCGGCCACGAGTTTGTGCACAACACCGTGGCTACAGCCCGGACAATAGTGCATGGTTGCGTCGAGCAGCAATCGCGGACGCGAGTAAACTTTGTTTTTGGGATCTTTGATGTCCATGGCGTTGTGTCTATTTGGTGATATTGAAGTGACTGCACAGACTGTCGAGCACCTCGCCCGGATTGGGGACGATGCCGCCCAGACGGCCAAAATGATACACCGGCTTGCTGTCGTGAATGGCAAGACGCACATCCTCGATCATCTGGCCGGCATTGAGCTCGACAACAAGCACGCCCTTGACATTGCGCGCCGCCTCGGCGATAGCCTCTGACGGGAACGGCCACAGCGTGATCGGACGGATAAGACCCACTTTGATTCCCTGCTCACGTGCCTCCTCGATAGCCTTGAGACAGATACGCGCAATCGAACCAAACGCCACAATCAGATATTCGGCATCCTCGACAAAGTGTGTCTCATAGCGCACCTCATTGCGCTC
>CAZKYR010000090.1:0-7078 GCA_964557035.1 uncultured Bacteroides sp.
ACAGCGAATGTGATTCTCCCCGACCCGGCCCCCTCGACATTGAGATTTCTCCCCGGTCTCAAGGATGCAACCGTCTTTTCAAAATATCCTGAGTATGCCACGGAGCTGCTGAACTCTGCCGACCTGCTGTTTTGTCTTGACTTCAACGAAATCAAACGGACGGGCGACTTTGCCGACACGCTACAAACCGTCACGTGTCGCAAGGTGATGATTGACCATCATTTACACCCCGATGATTTTGCCGACATCAAAATAAGCTATCCCGATGTGTCGTCGACGTCAATGCTTGTTTTCAGGACCGTGTGCCGGCTGGGGCTGCTTGACCTGGTGGACAAGCAGGCGGCCGAGTGTATCTTCACCGGAATGATGACCGACACGGGCAACTTCTCATATAACTCCAATGACCCCGACCTATATATCGTCATCGCCGAACTGTTACGCAAAGGCATCGATAAAGACCGCATCTATTCGCTTGCGATGAACACCAAGAGCACTGACAGTCTGCGCCTCAATGCCTATGCCATTCTCGAGCGAATGGAGATTTTCGGTGAACATCAGGCAGCTTTGGTGACGTTGTCGCGAGATGAACTCAACCGTTTTCACTATCATCGCGGCGACACCGAGAGCCTTGTAAACAAGCCCCTGGCATCGCCTGAAGTCACCTACTCGATTTTCTTGCGCGAAGAAGAAGACTATATCAAAGTCTCATGCCGCAGCAAAGGGGACTTCCCTGTCAACAAAATATGCAAAGAACACTTTGGCGGCGGAGGACATCTCAATGCTGCCGGTGGTGAATATACAGGTACACTCGAACAATGTCGTCAGCTCGTCATCGACATCTTGCCTCAATATGACGAGTATCTCAAATAATCAAGCAAAACCAATCTTTAATACAGAAATGAAAATATCTGACGTTATATCATTTAAACTCACCGCTTTCTTAGCCGTCATTCTCGCACTCACATCATGCAGCGAAGGCAAAAGCTACTCCGAGCTGCTGACCGATGAGAATCATGCCACAAACTATTATCTGTCAACATGTCGTGTCATCAACGAGCTACCCGAAGACAACGCCTTTGAGACCGGCCCCGACGCGCCCTATTATCGCATGGACAATGACGGCAACATATACATGCAGGTAGTAAACCCGGGCACACCGACAGACCGCGTTGAGTATGATCAGCAGATATATTTCAGGTTTACCCGCTACAATCTCAAGCAATTCATGATGAGCGGACTCCCCTCATTGCAAGATGCCATAGATGACGGCGCGGTGGCCGGCGAGGGCAATGCAAACAACCTCAGCTACGGCGCGACATGGTTTAGATATGACAATTATCAACTCTCAGCCTCTTCACAATATGGCTCGGCGATACAATTGCCGCTGGGCTATCTCGGCATAGACTGTGAGGTCAACATAGTAATCAAATCACAGCTGGGATTCACATCCGAATTGGCAAACGTAATACCCTATCTTTACAACGTCAGATATTTCCCGGCTGTCAGCAACTAATACAATATGTCACTAATAAAATCTATTTCAGGTATAAGGGGCACAATCGGAGGTCCCGCCGGTGACGGATTGTCACCTGTCGACATCGTCAAATTCACAGCGGCTTACGCTACATTGATTCGCCGTATCTCAACTCGCGGCACAAACCGCATAGTAGTCGGACGCGACGCCCGCGTGTCAGGTGCCATGGTATGCGATTTGGTCAAAGGCACACTCGTGTCAATGGGCTTTGATGTCATCAACATCGGTCTTGCCACGACACCTACGACCGAGATTGCAGTGACCGGCGAGAATGCTTGCGGCGGCATCATCATTACCGCCTCGCACAACCCCGCTCAGTGGAATGCGCTTAAACTGCTCAATGAAGCCGGCGAATTTCTCAACGACGCACAAGGCAAAGAGGTGCTCGACATCGCCGCTCGCGAAGCATACACATTCGCGCCCGTCGATGCGCTTGGCCAAGTGTACGACAACGACACTTACGGCTACAAACACATAGAGCTTGTCAAAGCGTTGCGACTCGTCGACGTCGATGCTATAGCAAAGGCTGATTTCAAGGTTGCAGTCGACACGGTCAATTCGGTCGGTGGCGTCATCATCCCGCAGTTGCTCAAAGCTCTCGGTGTCAAAACCGTAACGACAATTAATGGCGAGCCCAACGGCCGTTTCGCTCATAATCCCGAGCCAATACCTGCCAATCTGACACAAATATCTGACCTGATGGCCGGAGGTGGTTATGACGTCGGTTTTGTCGTTGACCCTGACGTCGATCGCCTGGCAATCGTGATGGAAGACGGCGAGATGTTTGTGGAGGAGAATACGCTTGTAGCGGTTGCAGACTACATTTTGGCTCACACGCCCGGTGCAACCGTATCAAACCTCAGTTCATCGCGCGGTCTAAGGGATGTCACCAATGCACACGGATGCTCATACACAGCCGCAGCTGTGGGTGAAGTCAACGTCGTCACCGAGATGAAACGCACCGGTGCCATCATCGGCGGCGAAGGCAACGGCGGCATCATTTATCCCGAGCTCCACTACGGACGCGATGCGCTGGTGGGGGTAGCACTCTTCCTCACACTGCTTGCAAAGAGCAACAAACGCGTGAGCGAGCTAAAGGCATCTCTGCCGCAATACAGCATAGCCAAGAACCGCATTGATCTGACACCCGACATAGATGTGGATGCAATCCTTTGTGCCGTCAAAGAACATTTTGCAGGTGAAGCTATCACCGACATAGACGGTGTCAAAATTGATTTTGCCGACGCATGGGTACATTTGCGCAAATCAAACACCGAACCTATCATCCGCATATATTCAGAGGCTCATACACTGCCCGAGGCTGAGAAGCTGGCCGACGAAATTAAAGGAATCATTGCCAAGATAGCAGCTCGTTGATGACAAAATTTATTAAAATAGTTTCTGTCATTATCGCAGTTTTGATTGCTGCACCGTTCTCAATGCATGCCGCCGACGAGCACGCACTGGTCGCGATGTCGGTGGCATGTGTGCGCGAGCAGCCATCACACACAGCCGAGCTTGGCTCACAGGTCGTCATGGGTACACCTGTGGTGGTTTTGTCAAAAGCGTCAGGCTGGTCAAAGGTGCGGACGCCCGACGGTTATGAGGGCTACATCATTGACCATTCGCTCCAACCGATGTCAGAGAATGATTATGACACATGGCGTCGTTCGGCACGTGTCGTCGTCACAGCGCCCTATGAAATCACGGCTACCGATCCGGTGAACGGCGAAGTTATTACCGACCTGGTCAACGGTTGTATTCTTCAAAGCATCTACACTAAAAACGGCATTGAGGTGACGACACCCGGTGGCCGACGAGGCATCGTGCCGTCAGAAAGTGTGTCCACGATCGAGAATTGGGCGTCGCAGTCGCTTGACCACGAATCGGTGATCGCATTTGCCCGACAGATGACCGGGCGTCCCTATCTCTGGGGAGGAACGTCAACAAAGGGGATGGACTGCTCGGGGTTAACGTCGTGCGCATACTACTCGCTGGGTTACATCTTACCCCGCAATGCATCACAACAAGCCAAGGGTGGCGCCGAGGTTGATAAGAGCGATATTGAGGCTTTTAAACCGGGCGATCTGTTGTTTTTTGGCAACGCAAAGACCGGGCGTGTCAACCATGTCGCCATTTACATCGGCGACGGCCGCTACATACACTCATCAGGGCGCGTCAAGACCAACAGTCTCCGCCGTGACGAGAAAGATTATCTGCCACTCACGCTGCTGCATGTGCGACGATACACCTCAGGCGAAGACTCACCTCGTCTATCAACCGTCTTTAACAATCAAATGTACTTCATAGATTGAAGCAATGCAAGATGTCTGGCATGTCATATTAAATGGCCTGATTATAGGCATATTGATATCGGCTCCTATGGGTCCGATAGGCATGCTTGTGATACAGCGCACGCTCAACCGCGGGCGTTGGCCGGCATTCTTCACAGGCATAGGAGCCGCATTGTCAGATCTAACCTATTGTCTGCTTTGCGGATTGGGAATGTCGTTTGTCACCGGATTTATTTCGCGCAACGAAATGGTACTGCAAATTCTCGGCAGTACGGTTCTCATAGCCTTTGCCATATATCTCATCAACAAAAATCCGGCCAGAGCGCTGCAAAAACCGACAGACAGCGCACACAATTTCTGGGCTGACTTTGTCACCGGCTTCTTGTTCACTTTTGCCAATCCGTTGATACTATTTTTTATCATCACGCTTTTTGCTCGATTTAACTTTTTGCTACCAGAGTTCACGCTATTCCATCATATCACCGGGTATGTGATGATTTTTGCAGGCGCATTATTGTGGTGGTATGGAGTGACATACTTTGTTAACAAAGTTAGGTCACACTTCAACGTGCGGTCCATGTGGCTCATCAACCGAGTAATTGGTATCATATTGTTAATCATGGCCCTTTTTGGCATCTACAAAGGGACACGCGGCTATCTCGAGCAACAACGCGAGCGCCGGCACGCAATCGAAACCATAGCCGATTGCGCACCAATTCAAAATAAAACGGACGGTGCATTTGAGCTCTAAAAAATTAATAAAAATCGAGCCTTAAATTGCAAGTTTTTTTATACCTTTGCGACATATTATTCAACAAGGCCTGCGAGGCCATCACATAACCTTAAAATACCATAATGAACAAAGAAATCGCTATGAACAAGAACCTCATCGTGCAGGCGTTACAGAAGCCCGCGCGTGAGTTCACCAAAGCCGACATCATCAGCTACATCGAGAACAATGGCATCGAAATGGTCAATTTCATGTACCCTGCCGGCGACGGACGTCTGAAGACACTCAACTTCATCATCAACGACCGCGATTATCTCGACACAATCCTCACAAGCGGCGAACGTGTGGACGGCTCAAGCCTCTTCAAATTCATTGAAGCCGGCTCATCTGACCTCTATGTGATCCCACGCTTCAAAACCGCATTTGTCGACCCGTTTGCCGAGATTCCGACAGTGTCTATGCTCTGCTCGTTCTTTGACAAAGATGGCAATCCTCTCGACTCGTCACCCGACAACACACTCCGCAAAGCCTGCGAGGCATTCCGCGAGACAACCGGCATGGAGTTCCAGGCCATGGGCGAGCTCGAATACTATGTCATCTCACCCGACAACGGCATGTATCCGGCCACGGACCAAAAAGGCTATCACGAGACCGCACCCTACGCAAAATACAACGAGTTCCGCACAATGTGCATGAAATATATCGCACAAACCGGCGGACGCATCAAATATGGTCACTCAGAGGTCGGCAACTTCACACTCAACGGCTTAAACTATGAGCAAAACGAGATTGAGTTCCTGCCGGTCAACGCCGAGGAGGCAGCCGACCAGCTCATGTTAGCCAAATGGATCATCCGCAACCTGGGCTACAAGATGGGATACAATGTCACATTCGCTCCCAAAATCACGACCGGTAAAGCCGGCTCAGGCCTGCACGTACACATGCGCATCGTCAAAGATGGCAAGAACATGATGCTTGACCAAGACCACAAACTCTCTGAGACCGCACGCCGCATGATTGCCGGCATGATGATGTTGGCGCCGTCGCTGACAGCATTCGGCAATACAAATCCCACGAGCTACTTCCGCCTCGTGCCCCACCAAGAGGCACCCACCAACGTTTGCTGGGGCGACCGCAACCGCTCGGTTCTGGTGCGCGTTCCTCTCGGTTGGACATCAAAAGCTGACATGTGCTCGCTCGCCAACCCGCTTGAGGCCACCTCTGACTTCGACGCTTCGCAAAAGCAAACTGTCGAAATTCGCAACGCCGACGGTTCGGCCGACATCTATCAGCTGCTCGCCGGTCTTGCAGTAGCAGCCCGCTATGGCTTTGAGCTTGAGAATGCACTGCAGATCGCCGAGGACAACTATGTCAGCGTCAACATTCACGCGGCAGAGAATGCCGATCGTCTCGCGAAACTCAAACAGCTCCCCACTAATTGTGCCGAGAGTGCCGATTGTCTTGAGCGCGACCGTGCAATCTATGAAAAACATGGTGTGTTCTCACCCCGCATGATTGATGGCATCGAGAAAAAACTTCGCGACTATGAAGACGTTGGCCTGACAGAGCGCGCAACACGTCAACCCGAATTGATGCAAGTGCTCGTCAACCGCCACTTCCACTGCGGCTGATAAACCGCCAACACAACATATTCAAGGGGACATGTCTGGTCAGGATCAGGCATGTCCCTCTTGCTTTGTGATGTAATAAAGAATAAACGCACTTTTAATGAACTAATTGACAGTCATAGGCGTTAGATTATAAAACAAATAATATGAAAAAGATAGTACTTATAATCGCCGCCATGCTGACAACCGTAGCAGCATCGGCCATGAACTTAAGAGAGGCATTCAACGCACTGTCACACCTGCCTAATGTCTCGGTCACTTCGCCCGACTACAATCTGAACGTATCTGCAGACGACATGACTCTCGACAAACTCGCAGCCGGATACAATCTCGACAGAAAGCAAATAAGAGAAACGGGTAATGCAGCATACGTCATCCTTAACCAGGTGCCTATGTCATACATGATCAACGGCGCCAACAACGGTGAAGTGGCAGCCTTTGTCTATGCCACACCCAACCGCGAAGGCACCAACGATATACTTATTGTAGCCATGAGCGGATATAGAGGTTCGGCAGTCTTCATGTACGGCACTGCTCACAACGCCTTCGTAGAAGCCGTAAAGAATGCACCCCTTACGATGCAGGGCGACTACCTGAGCCTCCACGTCGATGAGGACAAGGTTATCGGCAGAAGCGAATTCAACATCATCCTCAACAAAGCACGCTGACGCACACCAATAGCATCATCAATATTGAGCACATGCTCTGATTGAAAAATCAATTGCAGGGGCCACGATACCACCCTCGCCCACCCCGGCGAGGGTGTTTTTTATCGCGATCACTTGGCTTTAACTGATTTGTATTGTTGGATTGATTTTGCTTAAATCTGATATAAATTCTTCTTGATTCTTTGGCGAAATATATACCCATCTTCTTTTCCCATATCTTAATC
>CAZKYR010000091.1:0-7065 GCA_964557035.1 uncultured Bacteroides sp.
CAATCTCGTCATAGAGCATCGCTACACTGTCGATGCAGATTTCTTCAGAGCCGTCTTCGCTACGCCAGATAGGGAGCGGAGTACCCCAGTAGCGGCTGCGTGAGAGATTCCAGTCCTGAAGGTTCTCGAGCCATTTACCAAAGCGACCTGAGCCTGTCGAGGCAGGTTTCCATTTGATGGATTCGTTGAGTTCCATCAGTCGCTCGCGCACGGCCGTAGTGCGGATAAACCAGCTGTCGAGCGGATAGTAGAGCACCGGCTTATCGGTGCGCCAGCAATGAGGATAGTTGTGAGTATGTTTCTCGATTTTAAAGACTTTGTCTTGCTGCTTGAGCATCATGCAGATAGCGACATCAAGTGTCTCATCTTTGTCAGTGAGAGTGTCATCATATGCGTTTTTGACATATCGTCCCTGCCATGGTGAATAAGCCTCGACATCAACCATTTTTGCTACAAAATCAGGGTCGAGATCTTCAAGTCTGTAGAATCGGCCGCGCAGGTCGACCATGGGGCGGATGTTGCCATCTCGATCGACAAGGTGGAGTGGGGGGATGCCGTTTTGACGCGACACACGCAAGTCGTCAGCACCAAATGTGCCGGCGATGTGTACCACGCCTGTACCGTCATCGGTCGTGACATAGTCGCCGGGGATGACTCTGAATGCACCCTCTCCTGGATTTACCCAGGGGATGAGTTGCTCATAATGCAACCCGGTCAGATCGGCTCCTTTGACCTTACCAACGACTTGATAGGGCACGATTTTGTCACCCTTAACATAGCCGTCGAGGGGTATCTCGGCTCCTTTGGGATTTAAAACCGAGTTGAGGAGTGCCTCGGCAATGACTACCGTGATAGGATTGCCCGAATAGGGATTATAAGTCCGCACCACACAATAATCAATTGCAGGACCGACGGCTAAGGCGGTGTTTGACGGCAATGTCCACGGGGTAGTTGTCCACGCGAGCATACATGCCGTACCCCAGCCTTGCATAATCTCAGGTACATCAATGAGCTTGAACTGCGCGATGCAGGTGGTGTCTTTGACGTCGCGGTAGCAGCCCGGTTGATTGAGCTCGTGCGAACTCAGACCCGTGCCGGCGGCCGGCGAATAAGGTTGAATCGTGTAGCCCTTGTATAGATAGCCTTTATCATATATCTGTCTGAGAAGCCACCACACAGACTCGATGTAGCGGTTGTCGTAGGTGATATAAGGGTCGGTTGTGTCAACCCAATATCCCATCTTGTTGGTGAGCGTTTCCCATTCGTGGGTATATTTCATCACCTCGCGTCGACATGCGGCATTGTAGTCGTCGACGCTGATTTTTTTGCCGATGTCTTCTTTTGTGATGCCCAAAGACTTCTCAACACCGAGCTCGACGGGGAGACCGTGAGTGTCCCATCCGGCTTTGCGTTTCACCTCAAATCCCTGCATGGTTTTGTAGCGGCACACGATGTCTTTGAGTGTGCGAGCCATGACGTGGTGGATGCCGGGCATGCCGTTGGCCGAGGGAGGACCCTCGAAGAAGACAAATGACGGACAGCCCGAGCGCTCGGCGACGCTGCGTTCAAATGTGTGGTTTTTGTTCCAGTCCTCAAGCACCTCGCGGTTTACGTCAGCAAGATTGAGGCCGTTATATTCGTTGAATTTTTTCTCCATTTTAATCTATTACCTGTTGTCTATTCATTGAGTGTTGTTCGCGATTCACTCTCAGGGTTGAACATCCATGACGGGACGCACTCTAAATTGTGTGGCAGGTGTAGCCATGCCGAGATAATTGTCCTTTAATCCGATGAACCAAAATGTGACATTGTCTTTTGAGAGTCCGCATTGGGTAGATGACCAATATTTGGCATTTGCGATATGCTCGCCTCCAAAAGCTGTGATAGCGGCGTTGAGCTTTGAGAGACGCTCGTATATGTTTTCCATCTGTCCCAGCGCGGGAATATACCACAGCTGCGAATCAACGTTTACAATCTCGATGTGACGCACTTTGTCAAGTGCCGTCGGGTCGCAATTTTCTTCGAGCATGGCCGAACAGTTTTCATATCCTGCAAAATTTGCCAGGGCTTCTTTCTCCTCTTTGTATGCCGGTATTGCGTTTACTTGCGCAAGTCCTGACAGCAAAGCCATTTTTTCAGACTTGTCCACATCACTCAGGGCGACGATGATGCTGTCGTTTTCGCTGAACAGGCATACACCGACGGGGGTATACAGATCTTTCTCCTGAGTGCTCATTTGGCTCCATTGCTGACGGTCAAAATAGTTGTAGTGCGCGTCTCCGTCAACAACTGCCAAAGACAGGTCGGCCGGAGGGTTGAACGGTAGCGCTTCGACGGTTTGCTGTGTAGAGCTGTTAGACGAGCATGATGCGAGCAAAGTTGCTGCGAAAGCTGTCGCTACAATGATTTTGTTCATATCGGTTGTTTTTTATTTGTTTCGGATTGATTATTTCAATTTCCCTTTGCAACCTTTGACACCTCCACCCATTGCAAAGATGTTTTGGTCATACGAGACGGTTTTCATTCCTTGTTCGCGCTTGCGCTTGATGGCGAGCGACACAAGCTCTTCCATCAGTTTGTCAAACTTGAGGCCCGAAGCTTCCCAAAGGTAGAATGATAGCGAACCGGGGATTGTGTTGATTTCGTTTACATAGATGTCGCGGGTGTCAGCGTCCACAATCACGTCTACACGGCTCACGCCATGGCACGACAACACTCTGAAAGTCTCGCGTGCAAGATGCTGTATGTGATTGGTCTCGGCCTCGGGAAGGTCGGCAGGGATGCGTTTTTGCGAAGCTTGCATACCCTTTGTCCCTTTTGACCCTCCCATGTATTTATCTTCGTATGAGAGGATGTCGCCGGTTTTGATAGGCTCTTCGAGCACCGATGCACGGTTGTCATCACAGTCGCCGAGAACCGAGCAGTTGATCTCCTGAAGGTTGACAATCATGCGCTCGACAATGATGCGGGCAGAGTATTTTTCGGCATTCTCAACTCGTTCAATGAGTTCCTCGCGGTTTGCGGCACGGCCGATGCCGACACTTGAGCCGAGATTCGCCGGCTTGACAATCACCGGGTATCCCAGTTCGGTCTCTATGCGGTTGAGCAATGTGTCGCGTTCGGCAAACCATTGCTTGTCGGTGAACCAGACATAGTCTACTACCGGCACGCCGTTTGCCTGCAAAATCATTTTCATGGTGATTTTGTCCATGCCGTTGGCACTCGAGAGGGTATTGCAGCCCGCGTAGGGTATTCCGATCGTTTCAAGGACACCTTCAAAGATTCCATCCTCACCGTTTGAGCCGTGAAGCACAGGTATGACGACATCAAGTTTGGTGACGACATCGCTGCCAAACATCGGTTTCTTGACGGCATAGAGGTTGTAATCGTTGTATATCGGCCGCATGTATACTTGTTTGCACTTAGCCAACAAAGCAGGTATGTCGCGATAGTTTGCCACGTCAAGCAAAGCCTCGCCGGTGTACCATTGACCCTGTTTGGTGATATATATCGGTGTCACATCAAAGCGGTCGCGGTCAATCGCAGCCATTGCTTGTGATGCCGAGATGACAGATATCTCGTGTTCGGTCGAACGACCTCCAAAAAATACGCCTATATTGGTTTTCATTCGTGTATGTAGAGATTATGTTTTTTTATTTGAATGTGTCGGGCAAATCATTTTCATAAAGGACGGTGTCCCCTCTTTTTGCAATTGAGCCGAGCAACTGTTGTGCTTGTGCGAAAGTGTCGACGGCATACACGTTTTCGGACGGCATACCGGCTTTCTTGAGCCCTTCGAGGATGGCATCGCGGTTGTAGTGTCCGACGACGATGGCGATGTCACATGAGTCGGCCATTTTTTCGCCGAGCGCCGCGTTGTATTGGTGTTGTTTTGTCCCTAACTCAATCATGCCGGGGGTGATGACGATGCGTTTGCCGCCTGTCATTCCTTTTAGCACATCCATTGCCATTGCCGAGCCTGTGGGATTGCTGTTGAAGGCATCGTCAATAATGACCAGGTCACCCGGCGTGCGTTTGACATTGAGTCGGTGTTCGACTTGCTCGATGTGTTCGACAGCATATTTGATTTTGTTTACAGGCACGCCTAAGTGAAGTGCCACGATGACAGCTGCGATCAAGTTTGAGATGTTGCACTCGCCCACAAGACGTGTGTGAAGCTCAATTTTCTCCCCGTCGGGCGTGATGATTGAAAATGTCGTCCCGGTTGCGTCATAGCAGATGTCGTCTGCATGATATCCGTCTTTGATGTCACCGTTGACGCAATATCTGACTGCACGTACATTGTCAACATTGCGGTTGGCGACGTACTCAAAGTCGTTGTTGAGCACGGCCAAGCCGTCGGCAGGAAGCGCATCTGCAAGTTCAAATTTTGTTTTTTGTACATTCTCAATGCTCTTGAACGACTCGAGATGTTGTTCGCCCACGGCTGTGATGATGCCGATCTGCGGATGCACCAGGTCGCATATCTCCTTTATATCACCGGGTTGCTTGGCGCCCATTTCGCAGATAAATACTTCATTATACGGCTTTAGATGCTCGCGTATGGTGCGGATGACGCCCAACGTGGTGTTGAAGCTGCCGGGGGTCATCAGCGTATCAAAGTGCTCTGAGAGGATGCGGTGTAGATAATGCTTGGTGCTTGTCTTGCCATAGCTGCCGGTGATGCCGATGACTTTTAGTCCGGGCATAGAGGCCAGGCGGTCACGCGCATCATTGTAGTAGCGTCGGTTGATATGGGCTTCGACAGGCTTGAGGATAAAGTTGGCGGCGAGGAGTATCAGAGGAGAGAGTGCCGAGAGGGCAACGAGTGTGCATCCTGCGGCACGCCATGATCCGAGCGGCAATGCAATGCCGAGTGTCATGGCCGCGGTGAGCACCCACATCACGCAGTTGATGCGGAGGGCGCGCTTGGTCATCACAAGCGGTTTTTTATATTTGCGCCGAGCGAGGGTGACAGCCTGTGCGGCAAGCACTGCGACCGCCACGATGCAACCTGCAATGTAGGGAATGTTTGATGCGAGGAGTGCAAAGAATGCGACTACGCTCCACATGCGTAAAAACGATGAGGCTTCGCGCGACTGTTTGAACCAGCGTAAATAGCGTTCGTTGCGATAACTGTTTTGCTGCAGCATCATCAGGTCGCGTCTGAAGATGACAAACAAGTCTGTTACCGCTGTCGCGATGACAATGATGCTTGAGAGAAGATGTATTTGTTCGAGGTTCATTTTGATGTCAAGAAAGAACTGAGGACAGCAGCGAACTGTCCGGGGTTGTCAAGAAAACTATAGTGGCCGCAGCCGGGAAAAGATACAAGGCCGGCATCGGGGACAAGCCGCTCAATCTTTTTTGCGTCTGAGAGGGGCGTGGCAGTGTCGTTTTCGCCCCATATAAGCAAGGTGGAGGCTTTGATGCGTGGCATCACGCCGCACAAATCCTCGTTGACACATTTTGAAAGAATGCGTCTCATCATGGGCGAGGCGGCGGCGTAGTCCGAAGATCCCTTTTTCGCTCTCAGCTTATCGAGGCGTTCTTCGGCACGTTTGCGGCCGAGCAACAGCCGCATAGTGTGGCGCATCAGCTTGTATGTGTAAACTTTATAATAGTATTTTAAACCTCGACGCGGCTTGACGCCTGCCGCATCGATTAAAATGACTTTGTCAGCTGCGTTGCGTGATGCGAACAAAATTGAGACACGGCCTCCAAACGAGTGGCCGGCCAGTACGGGACGCTCAATACCCTCGAGGCGACAAAGCTCCTCGACAATGCGGGTGTATTCTTCAACACCCCATACGTCGGTAGGCTCGGTCGACTCGCCAAATCCGGGCAAATCGAGATTGAAGACACGGTGAGTCTGACGTGCGGTACGGGCTATCGATTCGACCGTCGTGTGGTCGCATCCCCAGCCATGCATCAGTATGAGCGGACGTCCCTCGCCGCTCACATCGTATGACATAGTCACCCCATTGTATGTCAGTGTCTTAATCATTATGCGTTCTCTGCTGTTCAAAATATTATGCAAAGATACAACATTTTGACCTAAACACATCTTTAATCCTCCGTTTTTTTTGAAGGTCGCTCCGGCGTACACTTTTTTTAGGAGGTTTTTTTGCTTGAGTGGGGTTTGATTAAAAAATAATCGTTAATTTTGCGCAAAATATTAACCTTAAAACATTAAACAATTAACAAATTTCGCAATGACCGCAAAAATACAACAGTATCTAAATGACTCGGCGGCCGCACGTTGGACAGCACTGGTACTCATCGCCATGATGATGTTCTTTGCATATATGTTCGTTGACGTGATGGGCCCTCTCAAAAGTTTGCTCGAACCCCAACTCGGGTGGGATTCGACGGCCTATGGCACCTATCGCGCCTCTGAATATTTTCTCAACGTCTGCGGTTTTCTGATTATCGCCGGCTTTATTCTTGACAAGACAGGCATCAGATTCACCGGCATGCTGTCGGCATCGTTGATGGTGATCGGCGCGTGTATCAAGCTCTACGGCATCAGCTCATGGTTCCAAGGCACAGGTCTCGAGACATGGCTCAACTCGTGGTGGACATCGCTCCCCGCAAGTGCCAAAATGGCGTCTCTCGGTTTCATGATATTTGGTTGTGGCTGCGAAATGGCAGGTACCACAGTCTCTAAGTCAATCGCCAAATGGTTTAAGGGCAAAGAGATGGCTCTTGCAATGGGCCTTGAGATGGCGATCGCTCGTATCGGCGTGTTTGCCATTTTCTCTTTCTCGCCCTGGTTTGCCGAGTCTTTTGGCGCCTCATTGTCATGGTTGGGTGAGCCCGTTGTAGCACCTGTCGCATTCTGTACAGTCTTGCTGTTTGTAGGTCTCATTTCATACAGCGTGTTCTGCGTGATGGACACCAAGCTCGACCGTCAGATGGGTATCACTAAGAATGGTGGCGAGTCGAGCGATGAAGAGTTTAAAGCATCAGACATCAAAAAAATATTCTCAAGCCAAGTGTTTTGGGTAGTTGCTTTGCTCTGCGTACTCTATTATTCGGCCATCTTCCCGTTCCAGGCCTACG
>CAZKYR010000092.1:0-7005 GCA_964557035.1 uncultured Bacteroides sp.
CCTCTTTGCGCGAACTTTTCATCAGCTCGAGCTCGACACGGTCTTGAATCTCCTCTACGGTCATCTCAGAGGGGCTTGTCATGGCGATACGGTCGGTGATCTTGTTGATGAGCGATTCGTCCTCACCAAGGTCGGTCTGCAGCATAGCTTTGCGGATGGCGGCTTTGATTTTTTCTTCATTATAGCCGACAATTCGGCCGTCGCGTTTGACAACTGTTTGTATCATTTGTGAATAATTTTGTTGTGTTGGGTTTGCAGGTGCAAAGCTACAACAAACTGTCATAATGACCAAACAAATTTAGTTAATGGAAAACTTTGTGCGTGTTAAAAAGTGTTATATATATGTATGTCAGATATTTAATTTTTGGTTTTGGAAAACTTTTTGAGATTTGCGCCGGTCAGAGTATGCCGAGTTTGTGCAACTTGGAAATGTCAACGGTCTTGAGTCCTGATTTTTCGAGAGGTACGACTTCGTTGCGGTCAGTCAAATAAACCGGGGTCGGACGCGAGTAGTTTGCCGATGCGAGAGATGCCTCGTCTTTGTGATAGGGTGTGTCGATGCCTGCAAGGTCAATCATGGTGTCAAACAGCGACACCGAGGCTGATGTGTACTCATCACTGTGAGAGGCAAGCGTCGGCAACTTGTCAGGATAGCTATTGTCATACTCATCAGATACCCAAGACAGCATCGCCGTGTGGAGCTGATAGTAGGTAGGGGTGGGAGACGCATGCAAAAAGCGTTCGCGGTCGTCATCATATATGTCTTCGCCATGGTCAGAGGCGTAGATCAATGCTGCCGGACAGTGACGTTCGGCCAGCAGTCCAATCAGGTTGTCGAGGCAAGCGTCGGTGTAGAGAATCGTGTTGTCATAGGCATTTACCAGCACGGGACGATTGACAGCAGATGCCTCGGTAGGACCGTCAGGCAAGAATTCTGCATATTCTGTCGGATAACGCTCTGAGTAAACAAAGTGCGATCCGTAGGTGTGCAGGACTATGAAGATTTTGTCAGCATCGGTTTTTGCCAATTCTTCGCTGACCATCTCCACAAGCTGACCGTCGTGAGGATGTGTCCCGTCTGCACTCTCGGCATAGCGGACGATGTCGGCTTCCTCGCCAAAAAATTGGTTATAAGACCGGTTTGGCGGCTGGTTTGAGATGAACATTGTCTTGAATCCCGCTTCTTTAAAGGCGGTGATGATGCTTTTGTAATTGTAGATGCTGTCAAACTCTGTCGCACATGCGGCTGACATCAACATCGGCACTGATTTGTGGGTCGTGTTTGACTGCGAGATCGCGTGATTGAAAGCCACCACGTTTTGGCGTTTGCTCAGCCGGGGGTTAGTCGGTCGGTCATATCCGTTGAGCTGCCAGTGGTCAGCTCGCGATGTCTCGCCGATGACCATGACATATATCTCTCGGTCGCAATCGTCGTGAGTGCAATGTGCGTTGTAGCAAAAGTCGTGCGACGTCTCACCATAGTGGGCTGTCTGCGACATGCGTGTGCAAGCGGTGGAGGCGTTGTCGATGACGTTGAGCGGGAACAGTTGGGCAGTAGGTTCATACTCAGATGAGGCGAACGTGTAACAGCATGTGCCGATTGCACCGAGCACAAACACGATTGCTGACACATTGCGCATCCTTGTCCGCAGAGGTTGCGTCATGCTCCGTTTTTTCACCTTCAGGATGATGGCCGACACTATCAGCGGCAGATAAAGCACGCAGACGGCGAAAATTGCCATTTTGAGATTGGCCAGCAGGTCAGTCGCCTCGTCAAAGCTGGTTGTGGCTACGTTGAGAAACATGTCGACGGCAATTATACTCTCACCGTAGAGATAGAGCAGAACAATCTGGAAGGCGGCCAAAACCATGAACGGTATCATCCACAACACCGAGTTGCCGATGCGTCGTGCCAGAGTGACAAGCAGACCGTATAGCGACAAGGGCACTATGATGTTGAGCACTCGGGCGGTGAAAGACATATAGGTCTCGGTGATGTCGAGGGCTATATTGGGTACGATCAGCAGCAAGGGTGTCAGGATTGCCAGCAGGTCGGCACCGTTAAATTTTATATTTTTGAATTTTGAGATCATATCAGAATGCTTCATTAATACTTAGTTCAAGACTCTTTTCGCCACGTCCGAAACCTACGTCAACTCTGAGGTTGATGCGGTGTTTGAACTCAAATCTGTATCCTACGCCATAGTTTGGAAGAACTTTTCGCCAACGCAACGCCGAAAACTCGGGGAAGACCGTGCCTGCTCCGATCCAGGCAACCACGCCGCTACGTTTCCACACATGTTGTCGCAGCTCGATAGTCACGTCTATCATATCTTTGTCGCGGTAGCGACCTTCATAGTATCCGCGCATCAGGCGGCTGCCGCCAAATGTTGGCAACATGCCCCAGGGTGTGTGACCGTAGGTGAATTTCCCTTGCAGGCATCCGGCAAAGATACATCCCTTCCAAAGAGGATGAAAATATTTGAATGTCAG
The DNA here is from genome assembly GCA_964557035.1 of uncultured Bacteroides sp. Lineage (GTDB taxonomy): Bacteria > Bacteroidota > Bacteroidia > Bacteroidales > Muribaculaceae > CAZKYR01. The sequence continues at coordinate 2,494 of CAZKYR010000092.1, forward strand.
TTCTGTGCCACTAAAGCAATAATCTCCGTTTGTCAAACGTGGATAAAAGCGTTGTGCCAGGGCCAGATATATACCTTTGTAGCTGTTGGTGAGATGGTCGCGTGTGTCATATAACAGGTTGAAGCCTATGCCCACACTGTTGGTGTGGCTCGGCAGTCCCTCCCACAGATCGAGGTTGGTTTGACGACGTGCTCCGTTGTAAGTATATTCGGCGGCCGGACCTAAGTATATGTCCGTGTCGGCCATTTTAAATTCAAAGTCTGCCGTGACCAAACCCTGCCTGAACGAGTATTTTGACTTGTTGGCATCATTGCTGGCCAGGTCATAACCGATGCCCCAGAAGTTTGCGCGTTCGCTCATGAAGTTGAGCGAATAATTCAGACGCATACGGTCGCCCTTAAATGCACTCACCCCCTCGAGACTCAATTCATAAAAACCGGTCAGTGAAGCGTTGACAGTCAGTGCTAAATTTGATTCGGGAGTCAGCGTGTCACCCGGTTCCATGCGATACACGGCCGAGGCGACAGCCGCGATGCCAAAGCTGCGGCTCGATGAGTATTTGGGCCCGCCTAAGACACTCCAATCAAATTTTTTATTCTCTTTGACCTCGTTTGACGTGTCGATGTAATGATAAGCCCAGTCGTATGCTCGCCTGAAAAATCCGGGCTTTGACTCAGTCCGGGCGATTGTGTCAGATGACACATCGGTGACAGATGCAGGAGCCTCAGGCACGTCAACGGCGAGTGAGTCGTTTGAATATGTTGACACTTCGTCTGCCATGACTTTAAGGGTCGGCATAAAAATGGCGACCGTGCAGACAAAATGTTTCAATAATCTTGATCTCATAATAGTTGAACGCAACTATGACGGCACACTCCGTCATATTTTTACTATATAACGCACGAATACCCCCTCAAGGTTCGTGTGTCAATCAAATTTATGCAAATCAGCAACGTTAAAAAACTATCCGGTCAAAGAAGTAAAGAATGACAAAAAAACTTCCTTTTCTGACGGTTTATTATTTCTCGTTGCTAAGTCCGTGACGCGATGCGATCTTTTTTGCATCTTCGCTTTGGATAAAATTGGTGATATAGTTGTTGAAACGTTTTAGCAAATTTGTGTCGCCGGGAGCAACGGCCCAAGCCTGATTTTGATTCATCGATATGTCGACGCTAAAGTCAATCGTGCTGTCGCGTCGGGAGTATGTTTCAGCCTGACGGCGGTTGACGACCGCATTGGGAATTTCGCCGGCCGATACCATCATCATCAGCGCCTCCTGTCCGTAGTCGGGGTCTGCGATGACATAGATAGTGTCACCGATTTCATCAGCCAAGTGATAGAGCCTCGATACAAACGGCGAATCTTTCGGCACATACACTTCTTTGCCGGCCAGGTCAAAGGCTGACCGGTAATTCATGTCGTTTTTGCGTTGTACAAGCACTTGTCGGTCGAGGTTGAGAGGCTCGGTCAACAGCAGGTGGTGCGAGGATGCGACGGTGGCGGGGATGTCGGCCACCAACAGGTCATACACTCCGTTTTCAAGCCCCTCGATACCCTCGGTGATGCTGACCGGATAGATTGCCATCGCCACATTCTCGCGGCGACTGATGGCGCGTATGACATCATAGTAGTATCCGGCGAGAGTGTCGGCACTCACATTGGCACTCACCGGCGACATCTCGATGGCAATCGACAACGTGTCGCCTCCCGGCTCGGTAGCCTGAGCCCCGAGCGATACGGGGCGTGAGCATTGGCGTGCGTAGACCATCAGGATGATTGCCAGGACCAGTAAAACAATCAGTGTGACGGCTGAGGGTGCGCGATGTCTGAGCGGTTTCATATTTGTCAGTTGGCAAAGTCGACCGACACGCCCAATTGAAAACGTCGCGGATTGAGCGGGTAGTGCGGCATTGAAAAATAGTTGTCTCCAAACAAGCCTTGATTGACATGCGACATCATCACATAGAAGCGTGCTTTTGAGAGCTTGAAGTTGATGTAGGCGTTCATGAACGGATAGTTGCCGCAGTCGATTTCGCGTTGATTGTAAAACGACATCGTGGCCGGTTGATAGCCCGGCGCTTTGTAGCGTGTGTAATAGTCACAGTCGATGCCGAGCTGCACGTCAAGCACACGGGCAATCTTAAACATGACATACATGTTGCTGTAGACGGCGAGTGCCGGTATGGGTATCACCTCTTGATTTGACGACGTCTGATAGGTGATGCGGTTGTCCCAATTGAATACACCTGCGCGTACGTTTTGCTGTAGAGAGGCGGTGAATACCTGTACGTTGTCGTTGCATTGTACAGGCAGGCATGCCGGCCCGAAGTAGACATAGTCTTTGAGTGTCTCAAAGTTGACATCAATCATTGTGCCGGTGTGGGGCAGTGTCAGTGTCCCGCCGAATTTAAACCGTTTTGTGTTGCCAAAATCGTTGTGCCATATAAAATGGTTTGACACATAATTTGTTATGAGCGAGTGTTGACTCTCGTTGTGGAAGTCGCCATATGCCCTTATGTTCACCGTGTCGCCGAACAGCTTGAACTTGGTGTCGAGCCAGCCATCGGCCACGATTTCGCCGGGGATGCCGATGAGTCCGATGTCTATTGTTGCTCCATAGTTGATGTATCGACCTTGGCGGCGTGCCAGTTCAAAGCCCACCGATACAAGGTTAAAGTGTGTGACCGGATTGACCTTGGTGGCGTAAGGGTAGGGGGTGAGTCCCTCGGGGCGTGATTGGTCTATCGCCACATTGTCGGGCGACTGGCCGTAATGGCGTATGTCGTGTCGCAGATAGGCGCCAAGTCCGGCCTTTGCCCATTTGTTAAAGCCCTCGAGCAATTGTATGGCAGCTATCTCGCGGAACTGCCAGAATGTTGTCCTGTCATAGGTCTCCTCGAGATCTATGTATGTGTTATCCCAAAAACCGATGTTCTGTGTCGGATTGGTGTTCTTGAAGATGTGTTTGTTATCAGTGTACGCTACTTGATAGGAGAAAGTGGTCACCGGCACGTACGTGCGGACTTTTATGGTGTCATCGACAGTTTTTTCATCCCAAAATCCCAATTTGTAGCGTGCTATGCCGTGGGCTTGCGTTCCGACAACTTTTGAGTGCGATGCGGTGAGGTTGGTCGGGATGTTTTTAGTGTCTATCGATGACGAACCGCCTTGTATCTCGGCCGGGTCTGTGATGTAGAGGTCATCGGTGATGCCGCCATTCTCTTTGTTGAGCATGTTGTAGTGATAGAAGTAGCCTTCAAACTCAAACTTGTCACCCAAATATGACCCGTTGAAGCCCCAGGACAAATCGTTGGATGCCTGATAGTTGTAGCTGCCCTTTGAGTAAAGATAGTCGATAAAGGCTCCCACCTGCGACCGTTTGTTGATGTTGCCCGAGAACACGGCTTTGAGGCGGTCTTGTGAATTGTCGCGTCCTCCGCCGGTGTTATAGGACAACAGCGTCATGGGGATGCGTGTGTTGTAAAATGTCGCCCCGGTGGTAGTGGGGAGCCACGGGTTGAGAGCATCTTTAAAAAAGAATGTGCTCATCTCGGGACGCTCGCTGAAAATCATGTTGATGCCCTCGCAACCTAAGTTGCCCGTGGTGGCGTAGGCCGACGACTGCAGCGACGGCACATTGGTTTGCGCATAGTTGGCGAACAATGTGTCTATCGGCACCTCTACACGGTTGGCAAAAAATGAAGATACCGTCCACGCGTAGGGTGTCGGCGTGGCGGTGTCATCGGCGGCGCATATATGGGGCGCGGCCAAGGTGACGACAAGTGCTATCAGCGTGCGTAGGCTTTTCATTGCGATGCAAAGTTACATCAAAACCCTCAGTTCTGCAAATCAGATCTGTCCCGAATAACTTGCCACTGCCTCTTTTACATCCCTGAGCATCGCACGTGTCCCGATCTTTTCTTGAATCAGGAGATTGTCAAATTTCGTGATGGCTGTTTTTATCAACGAGTGTGTATCGGCGTACTTCATTATCTCTGTCGCAAGTTTGATCGTCCCGTTGTATAATGTGTCCGGGAAATTGAGGTATGTCTCTTCGCGCATCAGCGCTGTCAAGGCAAAGAACATGAAGTCGAGCACATATTCATCCCCGGGATCATAGGCCGCGAAGTCTTTGATTAATTTGCGGATGGTAGAGATGCGTGCTTTTGACCTGCCCCATTTGCTGCGACGCAACTCTTTTACTACCAGCTCGCGATGGTTGTTGAAAAGTTTGTCGACATCAGGTGACAAGAAAAATTCAAAATATTTTTTTGACTCAATGTTAGCCGCGTATGCGTTCATCACCAGTTCGATGAGGCGCTCTTTGGACATCAGGGCCAATTCTTTGCGTAGGGAGGCTTTTGACATTCTTCAGAAAGTCGGGTGGTAAAAAAATGAGGGTGAGTCAGTGCATGATTGACCCACCCTCATGAATCATTTATTTGTCGTTGTTGGCGTCAGGTTTGAGCCAGCGGTCGAGCCATCTGAAGAATACTCGTTGCCACATCACTG
>CAZKYR010000093.1:0-6985 GCA_964557035.1 uncultured Bacteroides sp.
GAGGACTCAGCTCTTCTTGATGAGGTTGTGGTTGTCGGCTATCAGACCGTCCGCAAGGCCGACCTCACCGGCGCCGTGTCGGTTATGGATCTGAAAGAGCCTTTGAGCGAGAACTCAGGTAACATCATGAGCTCAATGGCAGGCAAGATGCCCGGCGTGAGCGTCGTGCCGAGTGCCGAGCCGGGCGCAACCGGTTCGATCCGCATCCGCGGTGTCTCTACGGCCAACGCCAGCGCGGCTCCCCTCTATGTCATCGACGGTGTTCCCACCGACAACATCAACTGCATCAACCCCTCTGACATCGAGACGATGCAGGTGCTCAAGGATGCGGCCTCGGCTTCTATCTACGGTTCGCGCGCTGCCAACGGTGTCATCATCATCACCACCAAGCAGGGCAAGGGCGACCGCCTGAGCATCAATGTCAACTATGCTCTGTCGGCTCAGACTGTGGCAAAGACCTACGACATGCTCGACGCTGACCAGTGGGGACAGGTTTATTGGCAGGCATTCCGCAACACCTATCCGGGCCAGACACCGTTCTATGTGCTCTACGGCTCGGGTGAGAACCCCGAGTTGCAGCCCTTTGTCGCCGGCAACACCAACTACCCCACGACAAACACCGATTGGCAAAAATTGATGTACAAGACAGCGTGGACCAACAACCTCACCGCCACCATCTCTAACAACTCTGAGAAAGGCTCGGTGCTCTTCTCGGCCAACTACATCAACCAGAGCGGCAACGTGGCCAACACGTTCTACGAGCGCTACTCGGCACGTCTCAACTCGCGCTTCAACTTCAACAAATATATCACCGTCGGCGAGAACCTCACCATCGCCCGCTGGACCAACCGCGGTGCCTCGATGTATGGCGATGACGGCCTCGCATACAACACCATGACAATGCACCCCGCGCTCCCCGTCAAGGGTCTCGACGGCGACTGGACACGTCCGAGCCTCATCGGCTCTGACGCCTACAACCCCGTGCAGTCAAATACACTGGCCAAAGACAACGAGGGCACATCATGGCGACTCCTCGGTAACGCTTACCTTGAGATTCACCCCATCGACGGTCTCTCTATCAAGACCAACATCGGCATCGAGCACAGCCAGTACTTCAACATCAACCGCAACCGCGGCCTCAACCCAAAACCCGAGAACTCGACCGTCTATCCCAACAGCGTGGCCGGTGCATACTCTCAGGGCGACACCTGGACATGGGCCAACACAGCCAACTATGTCAAGACATTCAAACAGGTTCATCACCTCAACGTGCTGTTAGGTACCGAGGCCATCGGTTACACCAACAAAACGATGGACGCTACCCGCAGCTCTTATCTCTTTGAGGACACCGACTACATGCAGCTCGGCGCCGGCCAGGTGATGACCGCAATCGGCGGCGGCAAAAACCAGTGGGCGATCTTCTCAGTTTTCGGCAAGGCCGACTACAACTATGCCGACCGCTATCTGGCATCGTTCACCATCCGCAACGACCAAAACTCACGCTTTGCCAAGAAAAACCGCAGCGGCATCTTCCCCGCCTTCTCTCTGGCATGGCGTCCGACACAAGAGGAGTTCTTCCCCAAGAACGACATCCTCTCAGATCTCAAGATCCGCTATTCTTGGGGTCAGAACGGTCAGGCCGACATCAATCAGCTCTATCCGACATACTCTTACTATGTCGTCAACACCGGCAACGGTTCGTATGACATCACCGGCTCGGGCACACCGATGAACGGCATCACGCTCAATGCCACCGGCAACCCCAACCTCAAGTGGGAGACAACGACTCAAAACAACATCGGTATTGACGTGCAGCTCCTCGGAGGCGCCCTCAACCTCACCGCTGACTACTACATCAAGAAAACAACCGACATGCTCACATGGCCACCGGCCCTCGACGTTGCCGGCCAGAACTCTGCTATCTGGCTCAACACCGGCGAGATGAAAAACCACGGTTGGGAGATACAGCTCGGCTACACCAGCCCGATGTACGGCGACTTCTCATGGTCGGGTTCTATCAACCTGTCGCAGAACAAAAATGAGCTTGTCAAACTCAATGACCGCCAGAAATTCATCACTGCCGGTGACACCCGCATCATCCCGGGTCAGCCGATGGGCGTGTACTTCGGCTATGTATGCGACGGCATCTTCCAGAACACCACCGAGGTGGCCAACCACGCCACACAAGAGAGCGCCGCACCGGGCCGACTGATGTTCCGTGACGTCAACGGCGACGGTCGTATCACCGAGGACGACATGTGCATCATCGGCGATCCCAACCCCGATCTGGCAATGGGTATCAACCTCAACTTCAAATACAAAGGCTTTGCGCTCGACGCATTCTTCTCGGGCGAGTTTGGCTTTGACATCATCAACCACATGAAGATGGCGCTCTACTCGATGAGCTATGGCAAAGCGGGCCTCAACCGCTCGGTCGACCTGCTCAACGCATGGACACCCGAGAACCCCGGCTCGGACATCCCCGCCCTCTCGCTCACCAACGCCAGCGACAGCAAATTCTCTTCTTACTATGTGGAGAACGGTTCATACATGAAGCTCAAATATCTCAAGCTCTCATACTCACTCCCCCACAACGTGATCAAGAAACTCCACGCCACCGACATCAACGTCTTCGGCCAGGTAGAGAATGTATTCACAATGACCGGATATAAGGGTCTCGACCCCGAAATCGCACCCTCGGGCTTTGGCGGCCGTCTTGATGACGGTTCATGGCCGCGCCCCCGCACATTTACGCTCGGTGTGAACTTCCGCTTCTAATTCTCTTTTAACACCTTCTAATTGAAATACATAAGATGAAAAATTATAAAGTCCTGATTAAAAGATTATTTTGCATGACGGCAGTCGCCGGCGGCCTGATGGTCGGCACCACCTCATGCGATGACATGCTGGACACCAAACCTAATGGTTCATTCTCAGCTGAGCTGATAGGCGAGGATGAGGCTGTGCAACTCCTCACCGCGGCCTACGCCGGATTGCTCAACCACTTCATCGGCAACAACGAAGCGTTCTCGGGCCCGATCAACAACTGGGTGTGGGACGTGCGCTCGGATGACGCCGTCAAAGGTGGCGAGGCACCTGGCATGGAGCTCAACATCCACGAGCTCGAGGTCGGCAACGTGCAGAGCGACAACGCATCATTCAACTTCAAATGGCAAAACAACTACTATGCCATCTCGCGCTGCAATGATGCAATCCTAGCCATCCAGGCCGCCTCAAAGCTCAGCGAAAAAGAGCGTGCTTCGATGATTGGCGAGATGAAGACGCTGCGCGCTTTGTTCTACTTTGATCTCTATCGCATCTTCAAAATCTTCCCCTACTTTAGCGAGAACGACGATCCCTCGACCGTCCCCTCTGACCGCTACACCCGCGAGGAGATCATAGGTTTCATCATCAAAGACCTCGAGGACAGCTATGCAGTCATGCAGCCGTCACTCGCCGAGAAAGGCCGATTCAACAAATATGTGGCCGCATCCCTGCTGGCACGCGTGGCGCTCTTTGACCACCGCTACGATCTGGCCGAGGAATATGCCGGTTATGTGATCAACAGCGGCAGCTATGACCTCTACAACAACTTCCTCGACATGTCAAAGATTGAGTTTAACAACGGTGTTGAGTCAGTGCTGGCCTGCCAGTTCAGATACACAGCCGACGCTCAACAGCTCAACTACTCCAACTGTATCAACTGCACCTATTCGGACGGCGACCTCTACGGCACCGGTGACGACTTCTATCTTGGCTCACAGGATCTGGTCAACGCGTTCCGCACCGACGCCAACGGTCTTCCCTATCTCGACGGCACCTACAACAGCGAGAGTATCACCTCGGCCGACTATGCCGGCAACGTTGACCCCCGTCTCGACTTCACCCTCGGCCGCATCGGCATGCCCTGGCGCTCTTATATGTACAACGAGGATTGGTGCCGCGCACTCAGCCTCTACGGTCAGTACTCGGGTAAAAAATACTACCCCTCGCCCGACGTTCCCGAACTGTGGACTGTTTCCGGCGGCACATGGGGCGGCTCATCGCTCAACATGATGCTCATCCGCTATGCCGACGTCAAGCTGATGTATGCCGAGGCTCTGATCGAGCAGGGGAAGAACCTTGAGGAGGCCCGCACGCACATCAACGACATACGCCGTCGTGCCGCCCGCTCGGTCAACCCCTCATACACACCCATCGACTGCGACCCCCTCACCGCCAACTATCTGGTAGGCGAATATCCGGCAACCGGCTGGAGCCAGGACTATGCCCGCAAGGCACTGCGCATGGAGCGCCGTCTCGAGCTCGCCATGGAGGGCCACCGCTGGTTTGACCTCCTCCGCTGGGGCGAAGCTGTCAACACCATCAACAAATACTACACTTTTGAGAAACAATATCAGATCTACTACGAGAATGCATCATTGAGCGAGGATGAGCTCTACGCTCCCATCCCCCTCGCCCAGGTGAATAACTCTAACGGCCTGTACAAAAACTAATAACACTCAGACACGATGAAAAATATATTTAAACCGCTGCTTTTGGCTGCCGTGTGCGGATGGGCGTTTGCATCATGCTCGGATTTTGAGCCGACCGGCTACACCGGTGACGTGATGTCCCTGGCCAAAGCAACATCGATACAAGCAGATGTTGAGGGTCACGATGTGACTTTGACATGGACACTCCCTGATGCTGAGGGAATCGAAGGTGTCACCCTGCTGCAAAATGCCGTCAACCTCGTCGAGCTGCCGGCGACCGAACATTCATACGTTGTCAAAGGACAACAGTTCAGTGACGAATATGTCTACACTGTCAAGGTGCGCTATGAGGGTGGTTACACCTCTGAGGGTATCTCGACATCGGTTGTCCTCCCGGCCGAGACACTCCCCGAGGTGACAGGCGTCAAAGCCACTGTCAAGGGGCGCAAGGTGATACTCACCTGGAATCTCCCCGCCGACACACGCAATGACCTCACCGGCATCCGCGTCGTCTGCAACGGCAATGTCGACGCCGCCACACTGCTGGCGCCCGACGCCACCACAGTCACTCTCGCCGGTCAGCCTTTTGACACCAAGCTCTCATACGAGGTTGAGGCTGTCTATGACACCTACTACATGGCAAAAGGGAGCGAGGTGAGCGTCACCATCCCCTATTTTGAGCAGAAGGCTGCGATGCTGCTGCTGGCCGCATCGCCCGAGGCTCTGGGCGACGATGACGAGCGTGCCGCCGCAGCATGGTTCAAGACTCTCGACAACACCGAGTTTGTCACTATCGACAAGCTCGCTGAGCTCGACCCCGACTTCTACTCGGTGCTCTGGGTGATGGTTGATCGTGTTGGTCTCAACTATGGCTGGCAAAACCTCCCCGACGGCCTTGCTAACGCCTCGACGATCGATGCCCTCAAATCTTTCTCACAGAACGGTGGCTCGCTCTATCTCTCAAACATGGCCACACAGCTCACCGTGCCCTTAGGCTATGTCCCCGACAACATGGCGCCCGGCATCTTTGGCAACGGCGACGGCGGCTCGGGCGACGATGTGTGGACAATCAACCCCTATCTCGGCTGGGACTTCCGCAACGGTGCGGACCAAGGCTTCTATGACCGCACAACACATGCAATATTCAAGAACCTCACCCTCGAGGACCCCAACAACTATGGCTATGACAGCCTCCCGCTCATCGGCCCGGGTCATCGTGAAGACCACAACTGCATGTGGGACTGCAACCTCTATGGCCGCGGCGACCAGCGCGACGTGATCGCCAACTTTGAGGTGCTCACCAGCTCGATGGTGCTGGCCACCTGGGGCCATGTGCGCGACCACTGTGTGGCAGGCTTGGTTGAGTTCTACTCAAACGCTGACCGCGGTCGCTGCATCGCCAACGGTTTTGCAGCCTACGAGTGGAATCAGAACTCGGGCACCAACCCCTATCAACACAATGTCGAGCAGCTCACGCTCAATATTTTGAACTATCTCAAATAAAAATCTCTATCCTGATCGTCAACAAGGTTTGTTTACAAGGTTATTAAGATTGTTTGGGTCAAATGACGATTATCAAATAGAGTTTTAAACAAGTGTGCCGTGCGGACTAAGCGTAGCGACCGCACACTCCGCACGGCACATTTATTTCTTAACAAATAATGATTCACTAATTTATACATTAATCCAATGAAGAAAATCATTACTCAAATCTGCGCCGCTGCGGCCGCATGTGTACTGACCACGTCAGCCACCGCCGCAACCGGCAAAGTCGCAATGCTCGTCGCCACAACCGACACCGATGCTCTCAGCGCCCAAGAGAAAACAGCCGCACAATTTTTCACACGCCAGTTTGCAAACGGCGAATTGGTGAGCGTGGCTGATGTCAACACCATCACTCCCGAGAACTATGACGCCGTGTGGGTGCACATTGACCGCTGCGGCATCCCCATGGGTGTTGAAAACCTCCCCGACGGATATGGGTCAGAGGCTGTGACCGGCGCCCTCAAATCATATCTTGCTGCCGGTGGCAACATCTATCTCAGCAAACATGCCACTCAGCTCACAACCGCATTGGACCGCATCCCCGCCAACTACGCTCCCGGCATCTTTGGCTCAGGCGACGGTGGCAACGGTACGGACGTATGGACAATCCAGGCCGTCATCGGTGCGATGAACGACGCGTCAAACTTCCCCGACGAAGGTCCCGACCGCGTATTTGACGCCACACAGGTGTATGACCACACCGACCACGCTGTTTATGCCGACCTTCTGACACTGCCGGCAGGTCATCAGTATGCCAACTTCGTGACCGCTACATACCCCATGGAGGGCACAGGTGACGGCACCGAGATGTGGCGCGAGGACCACAACTGCATGTGGGACCTCAACGCTTATCAGTATGCATCAGAGGGCAAAAACACCACTGAGAAATTTGAGAAAGACTTCAACGCCGTAGTCTTAGGCACCTGGGGTCACGTGCAGGACTATTGCGTGGCCGGCATCGTTGA
>CAZKYR010000094.1:0-6561 GCA_964557035.1 uncultured Bacteroides sp.
CTCCGCCCCAATAGCAGCTCCACACGGCTTTGGCGATCTCTTCCTCGATGCCTGACGAGAGAGCCGAGTTGCCGATGTTGGTGTTGATTTTGACCGAGAAAGCGCGGCCGATGATCATCGGTTCGGCCTCGGGGTGATTGATGTTGGCGGCGATGATGGCCCGTCCGGCAGCGATCTCGTTGCGCACAAACTCGGGTGTGATGTATGTGTCGATGCCTAACTCTTTGTTGTTAAGGTTCTCGCGGATGGCGACATACTCCATCTCGGGCGTGATGACTCCCTGACGTGCATAGTGCATTTGTGTGACGCGCTTGCCTTCGCGGGCGACGCGCGGACGATTGAACACCGGGAAGCGGATGGCATCGAGCGAGCGGTCTTCCATGCGCTGACGTCCATAATCGCTTGTGATTGTGTCGAGCTCGATCGTGTCATCGCGGTCGATTACCCACTGAGTCCTGATGCGTGGAAGGCCGACATTGATGTCGTGCTTGTAAGTCGGATCGGTGAACGGGCCGCTGGTGTCATATACTGTTACTGGCGCGTTGGGAGTCTCTGTGCGTTTACCGTCGGCAATCGTCACGGTGGGATATTGGTTGATGCGTCGCATGGCCACTTTGATGTCGGGGTAGAGCGTGCCTGCGACATGAATTTTCTCAGAGTTGGGGTATGACGAAACGTCAATATTGTCGATTTTCATATGAGTATCTTTTATTTGTTAAGGAACGATGTGAGAGGGCTTGTAGCTTGGGCATGAGATGCAACCGCTCCCGGGCCTGCCAGATAGGCCATGCGGCCTGCGCGTGTGGCAAGGTCAAAGGCGCGAGCCATTGCGACGGGGTCGTCTGCCACTGCGATGGCAGTGTTGACCAGCACGGCGTCAGCGCCCATTTCCATTGCCAAGGCAGCGTGCGAGGGCACTCCGAGGCCTGCATCCACGATGACGGGGACTTGGCTCTGTTCGATGATGATTTCGAGCATGTCGGCGGTGCGTATGCCTTTGTTGGTGCCGATCGGAGCACCCAGCGGCATCACGGCTGCCGCGCCGACCTCTTCGAGACGCTTGCACAGCACGGGGTCGGCCTGTATGTAGGGTAACACCGTGAAACCCTCGGCGGCAAGTATCTCTGTTGCCTTGAGTGTCTCAATAGGGTCGGGCATCAGATATTTAGGGTCGGGGTGAATCTCGAGTTTGATAAATGGCGTGCCGAATATTTCGCGGCTCATGCGGGCGGCGAGGACCGCCTCCTTGGCATCGCGGACACCTGAGGTGTTGGGTAGCAACTGCACATGCTCGCGGTTGATGTGAGTGAGCATGTCGTCAGTCGCTTCGTTCATCATGTTCACGCGCTTCATTGCCACCGTAATCATCTGTGACCCGGAGGCGAGAATGGCGTCGAGCATCAACTGTGGCGACGCGAATTTGCCGGTTCCGACAAACAGACGCGACGTGAAGTCGCGGTCGCCGATGTGTAAAATGTCGTTGTTCATATATTGGTGTATTGTTTGATTGCGTCGATAAAAAGTCTGGTAGCCTCGACTTGATTGTCCGATTTGTTGATGGCGCCGCTGACGGCTATTCCATCGATGCCGGTATGCATCAGTGGCCCGATATCATCAAGAGTGATGCCTCCAATCGCTACGACCGGCAGTCCGAATCCTTGTTTGCGTGCTTCTTGCAAAATTTGAGTGTATCCTTCACAACCGAGCACCGCAGCCAGATTCTTTTTTGTCGTGGTGAATCTGTACGGACCCATGCCGACATAGTTGACGATATCGGTGTCGACATTCATGATGTCTTCGAGCGTGTTGACCGTCACACCGATGATTGCTTCAGGGCCGAGTATGGCTCGCGCCTGTGCCGCCGGCATGTCGTTTTTGCCCAAGTGCACTCCCGCGCAGCCGTGAGTGGCAGCCGCAACCGCGACATTGTCGTCAACAATGACGGTCGCTGCAAACTCTTTTGCGGCCTCGCACACGCGGGCAACCGTCGAGGCGAGCGTGTCCTCGTCAGATTCTTTCATTCTCACCTGCACCCAGCGACATCCGCCACGCATGGCGTTGACGGCCTGTTCGAAAGTGGCTTGCGGAGTGGGGGCGTCTGTTATGAGTTGTAGCATTTGATTGTGTCTATAATGGTTTGTGTGGCAACATCTTGCCATAAATATCCGAGCATGGCGGCGCCGTCAAATCCGTTGGCTCGCACTTGGTCAAAACGTTCGGGTGTCACTCCGCCTAATGCTATTGTTTTGACCGGTAGTGCTTTGACTTGCGACGGCTCAAAGGGGACGGCTTTATAGCCCGGTTTTGAAATGGAGTCAAACACCGGCGACAAAAAGATGTAATCACAATCGGCGCAGGCGGTTGCCTCGGCAATTGAGTGGCAGCTGCGCGAGCGCCCCTCCGGTCCATGTGCCGAGATGTCCGAGGCGGCCGGTGGCATCAGCCGGTGCAACGATAGCCGTGAGTGCATCTCGGCCGCAATTATATCGATAAGCGCCAGCGCATCAGCCTCATTCTCTTTGCGTATGTGCATGCGGTCGACCGCACCGCTTTTGAGTAGTGTCATGATGCGTTGCGCCTCTGCCTCTGACGTTGCGCCCGGGAGGGTAATACCTATGATTGTCAGACGGTCAGCCACCGTATGCAGCTTTGATGATCACCACTTCATCCCCTTCCTTCAATGCGGTGGTTGCACGATCGGCACTTCGCACGATGCAGTCGTTGACAGCGATGGCGATGCCTCCCGCGTCGGGTGAGTCAAGCAAGGATGCTACTGTTGCATCATCTGCGACAATGCGAGGCTCATTGTTTACTGTGATATTCATTTTCAAATGGTTTGATGTTCCAAAGATGATTTACAGGGCCATGACCATGACCTATGGCTTTGTCTGCTCCCTCACGCAAGGCATTATGCAACCACTGTTTTGCACGTACGACGGCCTGCTCAACCTGATAGCCCTGTGCCAACGAGGCAGCGATGGCCGACGAGAGAGAGCAACCTGTGCCGTGAGTGTTGGGCGTGTGAATGCTCGGCAGCTCGATGACGAGTGGGTCGCCATCGCGTTGTACCAAAATATCGGTTGCATTTTCACCCTCGATGTGTCCACCCTTCACCAGCACGGAGCGTGCATTGAGCGAGGTGATGCACACCCGGGCTGCCTCGACTGCGCTGCCGAGTGAGTCGATTTTGCACCCGGCGAGAATCTCGAGTTCGGGGATATTGGGTGTGATGATGTCGGCGAGAGGTATGAGCTCGGCTTTGATAAGCTCAACGGCGCTGTCGGCGGTGAGCGTGTCGCCCGATGTGGCGACCATCACCGGGTCGAGCACGACATTGGACAGCCGGTGGAGTTTGATTGCCTCAGCGACAGTGCGGACAGTCAATGGGGATGAGAGCATCCCTATTTTGACGGCATCGGGCCTGATGTCGCACACGCAAGCTTCGATTTGGGGGCTGACAAACGACGCGCAATCCATCACACTGTTCACTCCCATTGTGTTTTGTGCTGTCAATGCCGTGATGGCAGTCATGGCGTATGCTCCGAGCGCCGTGCAGGTCTTGATGTCGGCCTGTATGCCGGCACCACCCGAGCAGTCCGAGCCCGCGATGATAAGGACAGTGTGATATGAACCGGTGTTATTTTGCATGGTCAGATATATATGACAGGCTCACAGCGGTGTGTATATGAGCGGTCTGATCTGACCGGCCTCCCTGCGGCAGCATTATCTGCGTCAGGTTCTAAGGGTATCATCTCAGCCATGATTGCATCAATCACAGCACCCCTGCAAGCAATTATGTCGCAAAGTTAAGTCATTTTGTCCACACTTCCAAAAAATATTTAGAGCGCGTTTAGCTGTGCGGTGCTGTTCGGTTGCTCTAAAATAAAAATCGCAACCGGCAGGGTGTGCAAGTTGCGATTTTGGTGCTCGAAACGGGACTCGAACCCGTACAGCCGCAATGGCCAAAAGATTTTAAGTCTTTCGTGTCTACCATTCCACCATTCGAGCTACCTTATGTCGCTGCGTCTGACGAACAGCGGCGCAAAGTTAAACATTTTTTTTGACACTCAGCCCATTTGGAGCTAAAATTTTAAATTTTAGATATACGGGTAGGTGACAGCGTGGAGGAAGAGGGGATGGGGAGGCATCGAGGTGCCGGCGGCGCAACGGTCTTTGAGGCTGATGATGCGCGCAAATTGCTCAATGTCAATCTTGTGACGTCCGACATCAACAAGGGTGCCGACGACAGCGCGGACCATGTTGCGCAAAAATCGGTCGGCGGTGATGATGAACACATGCCGTCCCTCGCCGAGGTCTACCCATTCGGCCCGGCGCACGTCACAGATGTTTGTTTTGGCGTCGGTGTGCAGCTTGGCAAACGACGTGAAGTCGCTGACATCGAGCAGCATGGCGGCCGCACGATTCATCGCCTCGAAGTCGAGTGTCGCCGGTGCCTGCCACGAGTGTGGATATAGAAACGGTGACTTGACGGTGTGGACATAATAGTGATAGGTGCGTGAGGTGGCGTCAAAGCGTGCGTGAGCCGTGTCGTGGACGGGTCTGATCTCGTAAATTGCGATGTCGCGGCCGACGATGGCGTTTAGTGACCTGACCAACGCACCGGTGTCAGTTATCGGTTCGGGTGTGTCAAAATGCGCCCACATGCACGACGCGTTGACGCCGGTGTCGGTGCGTCCTGCTCCGGTGACTGGTGTGGGGCGTCGCAACACTTTGCACAAGGCATCCTCGATGACCTCTTGCACACTTATGTCACCGGGCTGTATCTGCCAGCCGTGAAAGGGGGTGCCGTTGTAGGCAAGTCGCATGAAGTAGCGGCTCATCACTCACGCTCGAGATAGGTGTATCCGTAGAGTCCCGAACGATAGGTCGACAAAAATTCGCGTCCCTCGTCGGGAGTGATTTTGCCATCTTTCATCGACTTGGTGACCCATGTCTCGACGTTGCGTACAAGTTTCTTGGGACTGAACTGTACATAGTCAAGCACCTCGGCAACGGTCTCGCCATCAATGATCTGATCGATGATATATTTGTCTTTATACACATCGATGTGCACCGCATTGGTGTCGCCAAAGAGATTGTGCATGTCGCCGAGTATCTCCTGGTATGCGCCGACAAGGAACACACCGAGATAGTAAGGCTCGCCGTTTTTGACAGGGTGAACCGGGAGCGAAGGCACAGTGCCGTGGTCAGAGATGAACTGTGCAATCTTGCCGTCGCTGTCGCATGTCATGTCCTGTAATGTCGCATGCTTGACCGGACGCTCGTCGAGGCGCGAAATCGGCATGATGGGGAACACCTGGTCGATGGCCCACGAGTCGGGCAGCGACTGGAAGAGCGAGAAGTTGCAAAAGTATTTGTCGGGCAGCATCTTGGCTATCTTGCGCAGCTCCTCGGGCGCATGTTTCATGCCGCTGGCGATGTCGCCGACCTCGCGTGCTATGCTCCAGAACAGTTTCTCCACCTTGGCGCGTGTCGCAAGGTCGATCATGCCGAGCGAGAACAGTTCGAGTGCCTCGTCGCGTATCTGCAGGGCATCGTGCCAGCTCTCAAACATGCGCGATTGGTCGAGGCGGTCCCAGATGGTGTAGAGCTCGCGTGTCAGCTCGTGGTCAGCGTCGGTGAGATCATCTTCATGCGCATTCCACATCGGCAGTGAGGTTGTCTCAAGCACCTCAAAGATGAGCACCGAGTGGTGAGCGGTGAGTGAGCGGCCGCTCTCGGTGATGATGTTGGGGTGGGGCAGACCGTTTTTGTCGCAGGCGTCAACGAGCGAATAGGTCGCATCGTTGGCATACTCTTGTATGCTGTAGTTCATAGAGCTCTCAGAGGATGACGAGCGTGTGCCGTCATAGTCCACGCCGAGGCCTCCGCCTATGTCAACAAAGTCGATCTTAAACCCGATTTTTGACAGCTGCACGTAGAACTGCATCGCCTCGCGCAGCGCATTTTTGATGCGTCTGATTTTTGTGATTTGGCTGCCGATGTGGAAATGAATGAGCTTGAGACAATCGGTGAGCCCTTTTTGCTGCATGTATTCGATAGCCTCGAGCAGTTCAGACGAGTTGAGACCAAATTTTGAACGGTCGCCTCCCGACTCTTGCCATTTTCCCGAGCCCGATGAGGTGAGCTTGATGCGGATGCCGATGTTGGGGCGAATCTTGAGGCGCTTTGCAATCTCGGCTATCAAACGCAGCTCGTTGAGCTTCTCGACCACCAGGTAGATGTTGCGACCCATTTTTTGAGCCAAAAGAGCAAGCTCGATATAGTTTTTGTCCTTGTATCCGTTGCAGATAATCAGGGCGTTCTCGTCGATGTTGGTTGCCAGGACGGCGTGCAGCTCGGGCTTGGAGCCGGCCTCGAGGCCTATGTTGAATTTTTTGCCGTGCACCACAAGCTCCTCAACGACAGGTCGCATCTGATTGACCTTGATGGGGTAAATGATGAAGTTTTTGGCCTGATAGCCATATTCTTTGGCGGCATTTTTAAAACAGGCCGATATTTTCTCGACACGGTTGTCGAGGATGTCGGGGAATCGCAACA
>CAZKYR010000094.1:6571-6909 GCA_964557035.1 uncultured Bacteroides sp.
GGGCGTCACCTGCACATGGCCTTTGTCGTTGATTGAAAAGTATTGACGGCCCCAGCCGTGGATGTTATACAGTTCGGCACTGTCTTCGATGCGCCATTTTCTCATCGTCGTGAAGTCAGATTTGTAATGTTTTGGCTATTGTTATCTATTATCAATGTGTTAACAAGACGTAAAACCGCCCTGATAAAACGAATTTGTGGCAAAGTTACGAATTTTTTCTCAATATTTGTGTTCAAAAATTTCATAGTTTAAAAAAAAATGCCGAACTTTGCAGCCGCAAATCAAGAGTTTAATAATTAAAAGAACCATTATGTCTGAAATTGCATCACGCGTAAAAG
>CAZKYR010000095.1:0-6896 GCA_964557035.1 uncultured Bacteroides sp.
TACCGAGGCCATGTTGATGATTGAGCCGCCACGCTGACGCAACATGATGGGGAGAACGGCGTGGATGAAGTTGAACGCGCTCTTGAGGTTGACAGCGATCACTGCATCCCACTGAGCCTCGCTCATGCGCATCATCAAGCCATCCTTTGTGATGCCGGCATTGTTGACAAGTATATCGATTGTTTTGAAGTCTTCGTGTATCTGCTTGATAACCTCCTCGGTCTGAGCAAAATCTGCCGCATTTGACGCATAGCCTTTGCACTTCACGCCCAAAGCTGCGATCTCGCGCTCGGTTTCTTTGCCATTCTCATCGATCACCAGGTCAGTGAATGCGATATTGGCACCTTCAGAAGCAAATTTGAGAGCCAAAGCTTTGCCGATGCCACGGGCTGCACCTGTGATGACGGCTGTTTTTCCTTCAAGTAATTTCATGTTGATAGTGTATAATTTGGTTTAATCTTTGTTTTCTTTCTTAACTTTTAGAGCGTCGATGACAAATCTCACCGTGTCTTTTTCAAATCCCTCGCCTATCGTTGCCGAATATTTGTGATAGAAGCTCACGTATGTAAGGTCGATGCCCCGCATGAGCACATCGAGCATGGGTCGCAATTGCGCTGTCATACGGGGGTCAAATTCGCCGTTCTCAAGACCTTGTCGCAAAATGTCATCAAGCATGGCGTCCTGATGTTCGCTCAAACGCTCTCTGACGCGCTGTATGCGCTTGAGCTCGTTGATCGGAGTCGGACGTCGATAAAAACGCAACTTGTTCGTCGGGGCAGTCATGTAGGTCAGTATATTTTCACACCGTTTGAGCAAAAAGCATTCAAGTTTCTCTGATGCTGACACGTTTTTGGCCGACAAAGCATTGAGTTCATTGATTTTAAGCTCTGTTTCGCGCTTTAAAACGGCATCATATATCTCATCCTTGCTCTTGAAGTAGGTGTACAACGTGCGGCGTCCTTTATCTGACGCATTGGCAATATCGCTCATCGTGGTATTCTCAATACCCTTGATGACAATTATTTGTCTTGCAATGTCAATTAGCCTGTCGCGCGTATTCATGACCTTTGAGAATGAAAAAATACACTTTTGAGGTGCAAATTTACAAAATTATTTTCAATATCTTAAAAGTTATTTGTAATTTCGTGTCAAATTCCGGACACACTCACATGCACTGCATTTCAAAACTCATACTGACCGCCCTGTCTGCCACAATTTTGTCAGACGGCATCTCGGCTTCGGTCTTGAACATACCCGATGCCGACGCAGCCACAATCGGCATACAGATCAGAGAAATAGCAACCGACCGCGACATCGTGGCCGAGGATGTCGCGAAAGCTATGATTCCGGCCAGCATTCTCAAATGTGTCACTTGTGCAGCCGCGCTCACGCGGCTCGGCAGCAATTACTGCTTTGAGACACGTGTGGCGTACTCAGGCACTGCCGACGGCAACATCCTGCATGGCGACCTGGTGATTATCCCGTCGGGCGACCCGACTTTGTCAAACACATCGATTAGCGGCAACACAGACTTTATCGCAGAGACCGTCACCGCGGTCAAAAATGCCGGCATCAGCCACATCGACGGTGCCATCATCGTTGACGACAGCGCTTACAGCGACCAGGGACAAATACCTCAATGGGTCATCGAGGACACTGCATGGGACTATGGTGCCGGATGGTACGCTCTCAATTATGCCGGCAACACTTACACTCTCAACCTCACTACAGGCTACACCTCCCCGCAAGTGCCCGAGCCCGATCTCGTCCTCATCAAAAAAGAGGGATCGACCACGCTGCTGCGTGGCATGAACTCTGATCTGCTGACCGTTGAGGGTACAAAAGCCTGCAAGACCGGACAGACAATTGTCACATCGATGAACGACCCGACAACGGCCTTCATCCTAAATCTGACTTCGGCACTCAACAACGCAGGCATATCGGTGGCGGACCAAAGCGGCAAATACCCGTTGACGGCGACCAACACCATTTTGACACACAAGTCGCCCGCATCACTCGATGTCATGCGCCATCTGATGCAAAAAAGCGACAATCTGATGGCCGAAGGGATGCTCAGAGCTCTTGCCCCCAAGAAGTCGCGCAACGACGCGCTCACAACCGAAAAAAACATCTTGTCGTCGCTCGGCCTCTCGGTCGCGCGTTGCAAACTTGCCGACGGCAGCGGCCTGGCACGCACCGACCGCATCTCACCCTCCGCCATGACCAACCTGCTCAAACTCATGGCAAACGGCTCGTACGCCGAGCAATATGTATCGCTTTTCCCCAAAGTCGGCAAAGAGGGCACTGTGCGCAATTTCCTAAAAGGCACAGCGTTAGAGGGACAACTTGTCCTCAAAAGCGGCAGCATGAACGGCGTGCATTGTTATGCCGGATATAAGCTCGGCAACGACGGCCAACCGACACACACGGTCGTCATCATGGTCAACAACTTTTTTTGCAGCCGCGATGTGCTGCGCAAAGCATTAGCAAACTTTCTTTTAACGACATTCTAAAACACTGCAATGAACAATATAAACGACATACTCATAAATCTTTACGAGCTCGAGGGGCTGCTCCGCGAAATCGACTGTCGCGGTGAGGAAACACCTGTTGAACTCTCAGACGCAACCCTCTCTAAATCGTCACAAGTGGCTGCTCAAATCTTCAGATACCTCCGGGACCTCAACCCTCAAGAGACAGAGCCGCAATCAGCACACGAGCCGGTTATCGCACCTGAAACCAAACCGGAACCTGAGCCCGAACTGGAGCCCATGCCGGAACCCGAGCCCGAGCATGAGTCGGAACCCGAGCCGGAACCAGAACCCGAGCCCGAGACTAAACCTGAACCTAAACCTGAGCTTGAGCCTGAGCCCGAGCCTGAGCCCGAACCGACTCGCCCTGACATCATGACGCTTTTCACCATCAATGACAAATTCAGGTTCAAACGCGAGCTATTTGGGTCGAGCGACCTCGACATGACAGATGCAATCCGGACGATTGGTCGCATGACCGGCTATGAAGAGGCTGAGGAATATTTCTTCGGCTACCTCTGCTGGCCTCGCGAAAACGAGACCGCCAAAGAATTCATGGAAATTGTCAAACGCTATTACACGATCTGATAATGAGCGGGAAACTGTATGTCGTGCCTACTCCGGTCGGCAACATGGGCGACATGACGCCACGTGCCGTCGAGGTGCTGCGCAATGCATCACTGATACTGGCCGAAGACACGCGCACCAGCAGCGTGCTGATGCAACACTTTGGCATCACGACTCCTATGGCGAGTCATCACAAATTCAATGAACATCAGACAATCGCCCCGCTTATCACACGTCTCAAAGCCGGCGAGACAATTGCGCTCGTCTCTGACGCCGGCACACCGGGCATCTCAGACCCCGGATTCATGCTCGCCCGCGAGTGTCGTCGCGAAGGGATTGAAGTCGACACCCTCCCCGGCCCCACTGCATTTGTCCCTGCTTTGGTCAACTCAGGACTACCCTGCGACAAATTTTTATTTGAGGGCTTTCTCCCACCCAAAAAAGGACGCTCTACTCGATTGGCATTCCTGGCCGGGCAAGATGTGACATTCATCATCTACGAGTCACCGCTGCGGCTCGTCAAGACTCTCGAAGAGTTAGCAGCCGTCTGTGGCGACGACCGTGAGGCATCGGTCTCACGCGAAATCTCAAAATTGCATGGTGAGACTGTCAGAGGCTCATTGAGAGAAATTATCACACACTTCACCGCAAACAATCCACGCGGTGAAATTGTTATAGTCGTTGGAGGCGTGTCACGCAAATCAAAACATGGCACGCATCGCAACAAATATCGCGAAGAATAAAAATAAATCACTGAAAACAAAATATTTACACAACGTTTCGACTATGAAGAAATTTGCCCTTATGATTTGTGCCGCTCTTGCACTGTCATTCGCAGCCTGCAGCGACAAAGAGACAACATCAACCGCAAACGCCGAGATGCCTCAAGGCGATGAACTCAAGGCCGCCTACGCCACTCAAGACAGCCTGCTGTCGCTCCTCAACGACATCACGGCCGGCATGCAAGACCTTAAAAATCTCGAACAGATTGTCACCACAACGAGCGACCTCAACGGCGAAACACCAGACACCCGCGAGCGCATCCGACAGGACATGAACGCCATTCAGCAGGCACTCGCCGAACGTCGCGCCCGCCTGCTCGAGCTCGAGAAACGCCTCCAGGAAAGCTCGACCAAAAACGCCACGCTCCTCAAGGCAATCGAGTCGCTCAAGGCCCAGATCGCTTCACAAGAGACCACTATCGACACTCTGCGTCAGCAACTGGCAGCAGCCAACATCAAGATTGACGAACTCAGCCAAAATGTACAGGAGCTGAACGAAACCGTCGAGACCGTCACAGCAGAGAAAGAGGCTACCGAGCAAGCTAACGCACAGCTCACAGCCGAGCTTAACACCGTCTACTATGTCATCGGCACAAACAAAGAGCTCAAAGAGCACAAAATCATCGAGTCAGGTTTCTTGCGCAAAACACGCATCCTCCCCGACGACTTCCAGAGCTCTTACTTCACGAAAGCCGACCGCACACAATTGACTTCGCTCCCCACTCACGCTAAGAAAGCGTCGATCAAAACATCTCAACCCAAAGACTCATACGAGATTGTTGACGATGCCAACGGCCACAAAGTCATCAACATCACCAACCCCGACAAATTCTGGGAAAAATCGACATTCCTCGTTGTCGAGGTCAAAGACTGAATTAGAGACAGACTATAAAACATAAACATTCCACACTGCCACATCGAGCCAATCGGTGTGGCAGTGATTTTTTAACAATAAATGTTAAAAAGCGACATTCAATTATCGACACGCTCTGCCCGATTAGTTAATTTTTTGTAAATTTGCGGTTTTAAGACATGTCCAAACTTTTAATTATGGATAACAAACAATTTGTCGATGCCATCACTCGACAACTCGGACAAACCGACAAACAAACGCAACAATTCATTGACGCGTTCACAAAAATAGTTTGTGAGCAGAGCGCTGAGCTAAACTCGATAGCAATCCCTTCGTTCGGCACTTTTCAGGCTATAAAAGAAAACGAGCATGTGGTGCGTGATCTCAGCACCGGCCAACGCCTGCTGGTGCCCCCCTCGATCACTCTCAAATTCACAGCTGCCACGGCACTCAACAAAAAAATAATCGCGCAATGAACACCATCGTCACTCTCAATCGCCTGACTGTCATGCTGAGCGAGATGCTCGGCATTTCGATTAATGACGCAGCCGATTTTATCAACTCTTTCACCTTACAGATTTCAGAGGGGCTCAAAAACGATGGACGCGTTGAAGTCAAAGGTTTAGGTGTCTTCAGTGTTGACGGTTTGTCGCGCGACCGCATTACCTTCATGCCGTCTGACTATGTAGCCTCGACAGTCAATGCCCCATTCGCCATGTTTGAGGCCGAGGTTCTTGATGACCGTTTTGAGGATGCGCCCGAGCCTACTCCCGAGCCCGAACTGGTTGTAATTCCGGAACCTGAACCTGAACCTGTTGTCGCTCCTGAGCCGACACACGAGCCGCCGGTTATCCCTGAACCTGTTGCCGTCCCTGAACCGACACCTGAGTCGCCGGTTGTCGCCGAGCCTGTTGTCGCTCCTGAACCGACACCTGAGCCGCCGATTGTCCACGAACCTGTTATCGTCTCTGAGCCGACACCCGAGCCGCCGATTGTCCCCGAGCCTGACCCCGAACCCGAACCTACTCCTGGCCCCGAACCCAAGCCTACCCTCGAGCCTCAAGCCGAGATGATTTCTCATACACACAGCGGGACTGAGGATTCGCACGCACGTCGACGGTCGTCGAGGTCGTTCACCTCTTATGTCGTCATGCTCACCGGTTTTGTACTATTGAGTTTCATCATCGGTGCCGTTGCCGGCTATTTTTCTTACCCGCTTATCAATTACCTCATGTCCGAGTCTCAAACTCAAGTCGATGTAACAGTCGAAAGTGTCGAACCTGCACCGGTTGATACTCAAACAGAATTGGACGAATTTACATCTACCATATCGGCAGATGAGACAACAGCCGATGCTCAAGCCGAACAGCCTCAGGCCGACGACGACCCGACGCCCGCCCCAAGCCGTCAGGCAGTCGTCACAGACACTGTCGAAGCCGGCAACTCATTGGCCAAAATCGCCAAAACGCACTATGGCAAGTCAGACTTTTGGGTCTACATCTATCTCGAAAACAGCGACCGACTGGGCAACCCCGACAACATTGCATCAGGAACAATCCTTGTCATCCCGCCGGCCGAGAAATATGACATCGACCCCAACGACACCGAGAGCGTGAAAGCTGCACGCGCCAAGGCTTCAGAGATTTATCGCAATTATCGCTGACGCCGGCGTGAACGCTTTCACAAACCTTAAACAACAGTTAGATTATTTTAACATCAAATTTTAACACTTTAAGCATCTTATTGCCTAATTTTGCGTTAGAATATAGACAACTCACAATTTTGACTAAACAAACTATTTAAAATATGAGCGAAACAGTCAATATCAAGGACTTAAACACCCTTGTAGCCTCTAAGGCCGACTTTGTCAGCCTCATCACCACAGGCATGGACCGCGCGATTGTCGGTCAAAAACATCTTGTAAAATCGCTGATCATAGCCCTGCTGTCAAACGGCCACGTGCTGCTCGAGGGTGTCCCCGGTCTTGCAAAAACATTAGCAATCAAGACACTTGCCGGCCTCATCGACTCAAAATATTCACGCATACAGTTCACCCCCGACCTGCTGCCCGCCGACGTCATCGGTACGATGATATACAGCGTCAAAAACGAGAACTTCCAGGTCAAGAAAGGCCCGATTTTTGCCAACTTCGTTTTGGCAGAT
>CAZKYR010000096.1:0-6813 GCA_964557035.1 uncultured Bacteroides sp.
GCCATGATCATACGTGCTACCCAGAAGAAGATGATGTCTGGACCGGTCACGAGTGTTGCTGTCGGATAATAGTAGCGAATCTCTTCGTTGCCGGGATTGAGAATGCCGTTGAACAAAGTGATTGGCCACAACCAGCTCGAGAACCATGTGTCGAGAGCATCCTCATCCTGACGCAAATCGGCATCGGTGAGTTGACGGTCGCACGCAGCCTGAGCTTTTGCAAGTGCGTCTTCTCGTGTAGGAGCGACCACGATATGCGTCTCTCCCTTGCTGTCCTCATAGTAGTAAGCCGGGATGCGATGACCCCACCAAAGCTGACGACTGATGCACCAATCCTGAATATTTTCGAGCCACAGACGATAAGTCGTCTTGTATTTTTCGGGCACAAATTTAATCAGGTCGTCCATCACCGGAGCGAGCGAGATATCAGCAAAATGCCGCATGTTGATAAACCATTGCAATGACAGGCGGGGTTCGATCGCCACCTTTGTGCGCTCGCTGTAGCCGACTTTGTTTTCATAATCTTCGACTCGTTCCATCAGGCCGGCGGCTTCAAGATCTGCGGCAATAGCCTTGCGCACCTCAAAACGATCCATGCCGGCATATTTGCCGCCATTTTCATTGAGTGTGCCATCTTCATTGAAGATGTCGATAGTGTCAAGATCATGTGTTTTGCCGAGCATATTGTCATTCTTGTCATGTGCAGGAGTCACTTTGAGACATCCCGTACCAAACTCAATGTCAACATACCGGTCTTCAATCACAGGTATCTCGCGGCCTACCAAAGGCACTATCACTTTTTTACCCTTGAGCCATGTGTTTTTGGGGTCTTTTGGATTGATACACATTGCGGTGTCGCCCATGATAGTCTCAGGACGTGTGGTTGCAACGACCGCGTATCGACGACCGTCTCCATCGCGATGCACAACCTCTGCTTCGTCCCCTGTCTCACCTGTCATGTCGTCATTGGCGACATAGTATTTGAGATAATACAGCTTAGAGTGTTCGTCTACATAGTTCACCTCGTCGTCCGATATGGCCGTTCGGTTTTGCGGGTCCCAGTTGACCATGCGCAGGCCACGGTAAATCAAGCCTTTGTCATACAAGTCGCAGAACACTTTGATGACGCTCTTAGAACGCAATTCGTCCATCGTGAAAGCAGTGCGGTTCCAATCGCACGATGCGCCCAGTCGCTTGAGCTGTTGCAGGATTATGCCGCCGTGGGTATGTGTCCAATCCCATGCATGCTCAAGAAATTGCTCACGCGTAAGATCGGTTTTGCGGATACCCTCTTTTTCGAGTTTAGCTATCACTTTTGTCTCTGTAGCAATCGACGCATGATCCGTACCGGGTACCCACAATGCGTTGAAACCCTCCATACGTGCGCGACGTACGAGAATATCTTGGATTGTATTGTTGAGCGCGTGTCCCATATGGAGCACTCCGGTGACGTTTGGCGGCGGGATGACAATAGTGTAAGGGGTGCGGGCATCCGGCACAGAGCCAAAAAGATTATGATCGGTCCAATAAGTGTACCATTTGTTCTCAACCTCTGCGGGTGAGTATTTGGTAGCGAGCTGTTCCATGTATAGTGATAGTTTAATCGAGTTTTAGCACGGCGAGGAATGCTTTCTGAGGCACCTCTACCGAGCCGATTTGTTTCATTCTTTTTTTACCTTTCTTTTGTTTCTCAAGGAGCTTGCGTTTACGCGAGATATCACCGCCATAACATTTTGCCGTCACATCTTTACGTACGGCTTTGATGGTTTCACGCGCGATGATTTTCGCACCTATGGCAGCTTGTATTGCTATGTCAAACTGCTGACGCGGTATGAGTTCTTTTAATTTCTCGCACATCTTGCGACCAAAAGCCACTGCATTATCTGCGTGCGTCAGGGTTGACAATGCGTCGACAGGCTCACCGTTGAGCAGTATATCCAATTTCACAAGACGCGACTCTCTGAATCCGTTGAGATGGTAGTCAAAAGATGCATATCCTTTTGAGATACTTTTGAGTTTGTCATAAAAATCAATAACAATCTCGCCCAGCGGCATGTCAAACAAAATCTCAACGCGGTTACCCGATATGAACTCTTGCTTGACAAGTTCTCCGCGTTTGCCGAGGCACAATGTCATGATGGGCCCGATAAAATCAGTGGTAGTGATGACAGAGGCTCGTATATAAGGCTCCTCGATGTGATCAATCAATGTAGCATCAGGAAGACCCGATGGATTGTGCACCTCGGTTACGTTCCCCTTTTTGTCAAACACACGATAGGACACGTTGGGGACTGTGGTGATGACATCCATATCAAACTCTCGCCCAAGACGCTCCTGCACGATCTCCATGTGCAACAGGCCGAGGAAGCCACATCTAAATCCGAAGCCCAAGGCTGCCGAAGACTCGGGCTGAAAGGTCAATGAGGCGTCGTTGAGCTGAAGTTTCTCGAGCGATGCACGCAGATTCTCAAAATCTTCGGTCTCAATCGGATACACACCGGCAAACACCATCGGTTTTACCTCTTCAAAGCCATCAATGGCTGCGTCACACGGACGATTGACATGGGTGATTGTATCGCCTACCTTGACTTCGCGCGAAGTTTTTATGCCCGAAATGATATAACCCACATTTCCGGCTGACAGTTCCTCGCGTGGCGACATATCAAGTTTTAGTACACCAATTTCATCGGCATGATACTCTTTGCCTGTCGAGACAAATTTCACAAAATCATTTTTATGAATCGTGCCGTTGACAATTTTAAAATATGCGATGATGCCTCTGAAGGGATTGAAAACGGAGTCAAAAATCAGTGCCTGCAGAGGGGCCTCGGGATCACCGACAGGGGCAGGAATACGGTCAACAATGGCATCGAGAATCTCTTTTACACCTACGCCGGTCTTGCCGCTCGCGCGAATAATTTCATCTCGCTTGCACCCTAAGAGTTCCACAATCTGATCCTCGACTTCATCGGGGTTGGCACTTTCAAGGTCGACTTTGTTGATGACGGGGATTATCTCAAGATCGTTGTCAATGGCCATGTAGAGGTTGGAGATGGTCTGGGCCTGAATACCCTGCGAAGCATCCACAATCAAGAGCGCGCCCTCACAGGCTGCGATTGAACGCGACACTTCATACGAGAAGTCCACGTGTCCCGGAGTATCAATCAAATTGAGTGTATATTTCTCACCATCCTTTTGATATTCCATTTGAATTGCATGGCTTTTAATTGTGATACCACGCTCCCGTTCGAGATCCATATCATCAAGCACTTGCGCCTGAAGATCTTTTTGATCTATCGTATTTGTATATTCGAGCAAGCGGTCTGCGAGGGTCGACTTGCCGTGGTCGATATGAGCTATAATGCAGAAATTGCGAATTTTCTTCATTGCAAAAAATAAAGCGAGAAGATGCGATTTTTTAATTTGCAAAATTACACATTTTCTCGCACACCTGCAACCCCTGTTTTACACATCTTCATTCAAAAAATTGTACCCGTAAAGTAGGTGAAAACTTAGAGCCTGTCTCACAAGAAATGTTAAATTCTGAGTCGCGTATTTTGAGTCTTATTATTCTTTTGAACGAAGGAGCGTAGCCGGGCTACGTGACTGAGTGAAAGGGAATAAGAAGACCAAAAGATGCGAATATAAATAACATTTTCTTGCTGCTCAGGTTTGGTTAATAGTTAATTTTGTCCTATACCACTTGAAAGACACCTCCGCCTCGGTCTCTCTTTGGTCTCTTCTGCTGAGTTCTTCGGTCGTGTACGTCAAGTACACTCCCTTATCACTCAGTAGAATAGCCTCAAAGATAGTCCGCTCAGAATTTAACATTTCTTGTGAGACAGGCTCTTATGCTACAGCAATCTCTGCAGCTCACGACAACTGCCACTGCTTTCACACAAACACAAGGAAGCTGAGCCATTGAAATGACTCAGCCTCCGGGGAAATTATTATCAGATGATGGTTACTGAATGTCGGTCATGGATATATTTTAATAATTCCACTGACAGGCGATCATGCGCAGATTCTCGTCGCCCATTGTACGCAGATCGGTGATCATGTTGTTACGACAGTTGATGTAAACAAGAGCCGGGTCAAATGACACATCAAGCGTGTTGAGCTGATTGTTGTTGCAAAGAACTCGCTGCAAGAAAGTCTGCTGTGAAAGATTCAGAGATGTGAGATCGTTGTACGAGCAATCGACGAACAACAGGTTGGGGCAATTCTCGACTGCCACTGTTGTCAAATCATTATATGAACATACAAGGTCAAGCAGGTTATTACAGTTGCGCACACCGAGTGTGGTCATGTTGTTGTCACTACAGATAAGTGTAGACAGCGAGGGAAGGCCAGAGATGATGAGGGTGGTAATCTCGTTGTCATCAAGATTGAGGTTGGCAAGATTCTCAACACCCGAGAGATTGAGTGATGTCAAGCTATTGTAACCGCAATATAGGTTTTTGAGCTGGGTGCAACCGCTGACATTGAGGTCTTCGAGACGGCAACCTTGACAGTTGAGCGTCTTAAGCGATGTCATGCCTGAGACATTGAGAGCAGACAAAAGGTTGTTAGAAACATTGAGCATTGTCACGCTCGGAGCATTAAGACTGATATCAGTCAGTCGATTGCGATATAGGTTAACCGATGTCAAGGCATTGCAGTTGGTGAGTGTGACGTTCGTAAGCTTGTTGCGCGAAGCATTGAGGTCGGTGAGGGCTGCATTACCCGTAAGATCAAGCGATGTGAGTGCATTACGCGATACATCAAGCTTTGTCAAATAAGCAAAATTTGTCAAAGAGAGATTGCCTGCGAGGTGTTTATCTTTCCACTCGATGGCGGTCACGTGGCCATTGGCAACTGTCACACCCTCCCATGAAGTCGGGTCAGAGGGATTGATTTTCAGTACATCTGCATTAGTACCGTCTTTTTCAGCTGTTTGTGCTAAAAAAGACTGAATTTGTTTGAGCTCGTTTTTATCAAGTTTTTGTGCTGTTGCACCCAAACATCCTGCCACAATGGCAAGGATAAAAATCAGTTTTTTCATAATTAAATAGTTAATAGTTATATTTTTTACTAATCAAAACGCTAAACGACCGACATTGGTTCGCTCAATCTAATAATAATTTACTGAAATTTAGAAAGGCACAGGGTCTTCACCTGCCGAGTGTGCCAAAGAAGCCGAGCCGCCTCCCAATGGATCGGCCATAGGTATATTGTCATCAAACGAGTTCATCTTGATGTTCGAGCTGACAGTGGTCATCATTCCGCTGTCAGGTGCATTGGGATCTTCTGACCAATTGTCAAATGCTGCATACTGGTGTCTGAATCTGAGCTTTACATCGCCGACCGAACCGCTGCGGTGCTTGGCAAAGATAAACTCAGCCAATCCGCGTATGTCATTACCCTCGCCATCGGTCGAACTGCGCAGATAATACTCCGGACGATGAATAAAGCAAACTATATCTGCATCTTGCTCGATTGCACCCGACTCACGAAGGTCTGACAGCTGCGGTCGCTTATCCTCATTGGCGCCACGGTTCGCGACATTACGGTTGAGCTGCGACAAGGCTACAATGGGTATGTTAAGTTCTTTAGCCAGCTGCTTGAGCGAGCGTGAGATCATACTGACCTCCTGTTCGCGACTGCCAAACTTCATGCCCGAGGCATTCATCAGTTGGAGATAGTCTATGACAAGCATCTTGACATCATGTTCGCGCACAAGTCGACGCGCTTTGGTACGCAACTCAAAAATTGACAGCGAAGGTGTGTCATCGATGTAAAGGGGAGCACTGTAAAGATTTTTGATGCGTGCATTCACCTGGTCCCAGTCACGTGCGGACAATCGGCCGCTCTTGATTTTTTCACCTTCAATTTCACAAGTGTTTGAAATCAGACGGTTGACGAGCTGCAAGTTTGACATCTCGAGCGAGAACACGGCGATGGGGGTGTTGAAGTTCACTGCCATGTTTTTAGCCATCGAGAGCACGAACGCCGTCTTGCCCATCGCCGGACGGGCGGCAATGATGATGAGGTCTGAATTTTGCCAACCCGATGTGATTTTATCTATCTCGTGATAGCCCGACTCAAGTCCGCTCAGACCCGACTCACGGTTGGCGGCATTTTGTATTTGCTCCATCGCCAGTTTGATAATCGGGTCAATTTGGGTCACATCTTTCTTGACATTGCGCTGCGAGATTTCAAACAGTTTGCCCTCGGCCTCTTGCAGCAGGTCGTCTACATCGTTGCTCTCATCATAAGCCTTTGACTCAATTGACGATGCAAAATTAATCAGCTCGCGCGCAAGATACTTCTGAGCGACAATTCGCGCATGATACTCGACGTTCGCACCTGACAACACTTTTGAGGTCAATTCAGCTATATATACGGGACCTCCGACATCGTTGAGTGTACCGTCATGACGCAGTTGCTCGGTGACTGTGAGCATATCGATAGGTTGCTGCGATGCACCGAGGCTTTGAATAGCCGAGTAAATTTTTTGATTACGCGGCTCATAAAAGCTCTCGGGCTTGAGAATGTCACAAACAACGGTGAACGCGTCCTTCTCAAGCATCAAAGCGCCAAGAACCGCTTCTTCAAGATCGCGGTCTCGGGGTGACAGTCGGCCGCCTGTCTCATATAGCTGTTGTTGCATCGGCGACTGCCTGTATGATTTTGAACTACTGTTGGTAAACTCCATTGTTTATTAACTTAATCGGTACATTAGCCTTGAGGCGAGATGACTCGCTCCCCGAGCATGGCCGCATATTGTTTTTTAAATTCGTTAAGGTATTGCAATTCGTGCAAGATGTCGCG
>CAZKYR010000097.1:0-6756 GCA_964557035.1 uncultured Bacteroides sp.
GATGTCATAGCAGTCGAGACCGGCAAAAATCTTGAAGAGAAGAGCTTTACCCTCCATCACCGGCTTGCCCGCCTCGGCGCCGATGTCGCCCAGACCGAGGACTGCCGTGCCATTGGAGATGACCGCCACGAGGTTGCCTTTGTTGGTGTACTCATACACATCGGGCTGATGGGCCTCGATCTCTTTGCAGGGGTAGGCAACTCCCGGCGAATAGGCCAACGCCAGGTCGCCCGGCGTAGATGACG
The DNA here is from genome assembly GCA_964557035.1 of uncultured Bacteroides sp. GTDB lineage: Bacteria > Bacteroidota > Bacteroidia > Bacteroidales > Muribaculaceae > CAZKYR01. The sequence continues at coordinate 246 of CAZKYR010000097.1, forward strand.
GTTTGGTCGGGATGATTTCGATTTTGCCCGGACGCGGGTAGCGGTGATATTCAAGCGCTCTCTCTTTCAGATTTTCAGACATATAGCTATTTTGTGAGTGTGTTAACGAAAAATCGGCAGCGGTCAGTGTGACACATTCCGCTAATTGGCAGCGGTCAGTGTGACACATTCCGCTAATTGGTAGCGGTCAGTGTGACACATCCCGCTCCATATACGATAACGTTCGAGGCAGCTCAAAAGTTAGCTATGCAAAGATACAAAATTTCGCATCCCCCACCAACACCTGATTCTCCAATCCCGGCAGATTTTCTGATTTATTTCAAGATCGCGGAGGCTGCGCTCGACTGACCGCTCACCTCATTGTCATTTTTCACTTTCCGGCCATAGCCAATCGTGTAGGTCACCGATATATCTACGCTTGGATGATAGGTCGTGCCGTAAGTGGTCATGTATTCGGCGAATAAAGGCGATGTCGTGTATGTCTCACCCTCTTTCCACCCTTTGTTAAACAAATTGTTTGCTTTCACACGCAAATTCCAGGTCGAATTTGACCACCCGACTGTCAGGCTGTGATAATTGCGGCAGGTAAAGATTGTCGGGGTCTCAGAGTCCATCCATTTTTGCCTGTTTTCCCATGATGCCTGAGCATAGAGATTTTTGAAGTAGTAGGTCGCTTGCAATGAGAATAGAAAATGTCTTAATGAAGCTCTGTAAATGCCGGTAGACTTATACATCGACAGCCGCGGATTGGCATATATCTGTAGCTTGCCGTCAAAAGGTTTAAAACTGACCGGCAATCCGATTTCCGCACACATCCAGTCTCCGTTGTTTATGTAGCTGCGTTTAATCGCAGCCCCGTCGAGAAACGGCTCATAGACCGCCAGCATGCGCTTGTAGTTTGACTCGCAGAAGCCATACAGACTCAAACCGAGGATGTTTGACGGCATCCATGTGTAGGCAAGGTTCACGGTCGTCAGACGGCTTGCCTTGAGTTTTGGATTGCCCGATATAAAGTAAACTTCATTCTCTTGAACGATATTGGACGTTTTCATCGACAGCAACGGTGTGTTTGACGCCAATTGAAAGTATGCCGAAAACTGGTGCTTATCCTTGAGTGCATAGTTGAAGCTGATATGCGTGAACGGATACGTATCGTTCTTATTCAGACTGTTGATTTTGTTGGTCTCAAACGCACATCCCGCATCGACATACATGTAAAAGTTGCCCGAGCTTAACTGATAGCCTGCCAACAGTGCCGAAAACGTCATGTTGAATTTGTCGACCTCTCTTTCAGCCCCATCGTACCTGACCTGATTGATATTTTCGCCATGATTGGCGCCTAACATCAGCGATTGGTTTTGACTCAGTTGTTTGCGTACGAACAGGTCACAACGAAAATCAACAGCATTTTCCTTGGCCGATATATTCAACTGAGTCAGTGGTGACCGATAAACAGTGGTCTCATTGAGATGTGTATATTTAAGTCTCGGCTTAAAATCGAGCGAGAAATCTCGGGGCAGAGTAAAAAAGTAAGAACCTGAGTATGAAACGGTATTTGACCGGTTGGGATTGCTATGATAAAACTCGGTCAGGTCATAGTCGGCTGATTCAATCTCCAACTGTCCATCATATCCGTTTTGAGGGGTAGATAAATTCGTAAAGCCTAACTGATTGCGAATTTGTGTTTTTTCGGCATTGTATGTCGCGCTGATTGTGATTGGATATTGATTTTGCTGAAAATGGGAATTGCCACATATTTCTCTGCGAATCAAGGAATAAGTCTCGTCATTGACCGATGATAATTTATACTCGCTTTCGGATGAGGTGCCGATGTGATGTTTGTTCTCATTCAGGGCACCGACGCAGAGGTCGTAGGTCATCTTTTTGTAGCTGAACCTCGTATAAATGTTGGCACGGTTGGTGAGTCCGTTTATAAACGTCTCGTCGACACCAATCTTGGTGTATCCGCCATATTCAATCTGCCGCATGATGAAATTGATCACTCTCGGTGAACCATGAAAACGAGGGTCAGTCGGGAACTCTAAGTATTCGACACGCAGGACATCCGCCGTCCTCATTCCCTCCAATTCCTCCGCCGTGGCTTCAAGCGAGTTGATATATAAAGCGACGCTGTTGCCGGCGTTATCCTTTATTACATCCGATACGGGGTTTATTCTTATCAGCGGCAATGCCATCTGTCTCAGCAAGTCCACAGCATCTTGGGCAGCATTCTTTTGTCTGACAGTGGGAATAAAAGTCGCCCGGTCGGAATAGAGGTGCGCATTATCTCCCCGGACCTTTATCTCGTTCAATTTCAAACTGTTTTCAGGCATGATGATTGTGCCGATGTTGAACGTAGTGCACCTGTGATATGTGGTTTTATAGCCCATGCAAGAGAGTTTGGCAATGACGTCGGTGCGGTCGCAGGGAATTTTGAATCGTCCCTCAGTGTCAGCGATGCCGTAGGTCAGGACAGTCGAATCTTTTGGAGCAAGGAGCATCACCGTGGCAGCCGCAACCGGCTCGTTGTCAGGGCCTGCAACGCGGCCGGTGTAGACATACTTGCCATGCTGCAAGGCTTCGACATAGTATGTGTTCTTGACTTTTGCGACCGTAACCGGATTAAGCCCCACTGCCTGACGGAGCGCGTCATGGGCATCGTCCGCGTGTACTGTGGCGCTTGTTTTGTAGTTCTCGAGCTCGTTGTAGATAAAATTGACATCTAAGTCGGGATGGTCATTCATTATCTGCCGTATTGCCTCAGGCAAAGATGTGGAGCTGAATCGATAGGAGAATGTCTCGGCATTGGCCACGACAAAGACTGACATGGCCAATAGAAGCGTGATGATTCTTGCCATGGCTCTCAGTCTGTTTTGATGGTTTTGTCGTCGACAGTCAGGTGGATTTGATCAAAGTTGTTGAGACTTTCCATCACCTCGTCAAGAGACCGGTCCGGCTCCCAGCGGAAGTAAAGACGCAAAGTCTTTGCGTCAGGCGACAGCTCGGTCTTGTAGCCGTAATAGTCAGCGATGCGGTTGACAATGGCTTCCAGCGGCTCGTTGTCAAAAACAATAGTTTCGCGAGCGGCTTCGTGACTCTCCTCTACCCCTTGAACCGTGATAGAAGGGGTGTCTGCTGCGGCCTCGACTTTAGCGGCTGCAGTCGGTTCAGGCCTTTCATTTTGTTTCTGAGCGTAGTTTACGCTTAGTCCGACCACGGCAGCGACAGCCGCCAGGGAGGCGATACTGATGGCGATGCTCGCCGCGATGTTGCGGCCAAAGAGATTGGATATGCTGTATGCACGGTATCGTTTTACCCGAGGCGTGTTGCTGAATTTGTCCCATTCTGCGTCAACATCGGGTGTCTGAATCTGACTGAGGGTTGCCCTGAGCTTGTCAAGCAGGTCATACGCTTCCCTGACTTCAGGGTCAGAGAGTAACCCCTCAATCTCCTTGTCTGAGTAATGGTCAGGATGCTCGGTCGCATCAAGCAGTCGGTCTATTTTATCCATTTTTAGATAGTTTTGAGCGTAAAATGTCTATTGCATGACGCAAATGCTTGTAGACAGCGACTTCGCTGACACCCAGTGCACCGGCAATTTCCTTATAGCTCATGCCGGTTGAGAATCTGAGTTTCACCACCCGGCGGCAAGCGTCAGTGAGATCGTTGGCGACCATAGCACGAATTTTTGCGATTGTCTCATCGTCAGGCCACTCATCGTCGGCAATCTCCTTTTCATCAATTGCATACAGTTCAAGGACGCGTTCCTTTGTCGAGAGTCCGCGCAAGTGGTTGAGGCATCGGTTGCGCACCGCACGAAGGAGATACGATTTTGACGCCTCTGAACAGCCTGAGTTGAGAAGCGACACAAAGACATCGTGCACAATGTCTCGTGCCGCATCCTCATCTCTCACTATCAGCATCGCCACCCTGTGCATTACCACATAGTGAGTCTTGAAAAGTCGTTCTATGTCATCATTTATCGTCATACACCAATACGACACGCCACTTGCTGAAAACCTAACCTCAAAATTAAAGAAAATGTCACAAATTTCAATTAACAAAAATGTCACAAATGACGCGCGGCCCGTGCGATGCGGTTCAAATTAGAATCTCTAAGTACACTGCTTTAGCTGTTACACTAATAGATACACAGATGGCGTAGGGACGCACGGCTCGTGCGTCCTACTGACAATCAATGTGTTACGTCATCCGGATGGTATGACAGCCGCGCCCGCATTGATTAGCATGAGATGGGGATGTCGCGCCACGATGATTGCAGGGCGGGTGAGACTATCACTGACGGAGTCTGTGACTTTTTATTGACTGTCACCGAGGTCTTGCGCACGCGATCGGTGACATACTCGGTGAGTTCTCCCAATGTCAGGTTGCCCTTGCTCTCTTGTAACTTCTTGAGGATGTAGTAGGTAAAAAGGCCATGTCGCTTGTCGGCGTAGGGTAGAGCGGTCTGGTCGTCTGAGGCGGCGGTGAATATGACCATGTTGCCGCGTGGGTCGGCCTTTTTTGGTACCAAAGCTATGCCGCGTGTCTTGTCGAGGGTCGAGCCGTCTCGGTCCATGCCGCTGAAACATGCGTCTATAAACACTGACACCGACCGTGCACCCATCTTGCCGAGGTCGCTATAGAGTTTGCTGAGCGGATAGCAACCCTCGGTGTGACGGCCGTCGCCGTCAATCGGCAGCAGATAAGCCTCTTTGGTCGACTCGTCGGGCATGCCGTGACCGGCGTAGAAGAAAATTACGTCAATGTCACCGTCATACGCCCGTGCAACCTCCTGAATGTCTGATACTGCGCGCAGAAACACACCATAGGTCGCATCAGTGTATGTGCGGATATTATGGGTCGGGAGCCCGAGCGTGAGGTTGCAATATTTTGCAAACGATGAGCCGTCGTTGACTGCATATTGCACGTCTGACACTGCCGAGTAGTTCTCGTTGGCGATAATGACCGCGAATGTGTTCTCGGCATTGCGTGAGCCACGGGGGATGTCAGAGTCGACATCGGCCAGTGTGCCGCCCGACACCGTGCGCGTATCGGGGGTGACATTGCGGGGAGTGACAGTAGTGCTGACCGGCTCGACTGACAGATTGGTTGTCGGTTCGGTTGCGGCCAACGGGGTGAAATTATAGTCGATAGCGCTGAGGTCTACCGGATTGAAATTGTAGTTCACGTCGGTCAGAGCGTAGTCGGCACGAGTGTTGGAGTCATACACATAGTCGCCGAACCGCACGCTCTGCAGCGCCACGTCAGAGCCGGTCGGCACGTATACCGCCTTGGCGCTACCCTTGATTCTTTCCCAGTTCTCTTTGAATGCGCGGGCGCCGGCAGCAGGGACAGGGAGGAGTATGTCGCCCATATTCTCAGTCTTGATCAAGAACGTCTCGTTGTCGGCATCATACGGCATCAAGGTCATAGACTGCGCGGCAAAATCCTTGCCCTTGCGGTCGCAATACTCTTTTGCATATTGCTCATACTTAGATTTGTAGTCGTCTCGGATGTTTTTGATAGCGGCATTGTACTCTCCGGTGATACGGTCGGCTATTTCGTGTGCTTTGGCAGAGCGAGTATTCTCGTTGACGCGTTCTTGCCATTTGGCCGTGCTCTCAAACTCATCTTTTTTCTGCCACTGCTCTATCTCGGCTTCGACTTGCACCGCGAGTGTCTCGCGAGTCAACGGCTCTTTGCCCGACTTACGCAAATATTCATCATACGAACCCAAGCGAGAAGCGACGTAATCCTCGAACTTCATTAGGTAAAGCTTGTCAAGTTTTGCCAGCTCTTTTTGTCGTAGTTTTACTGCCTTTATCCCTTCGGCACGTGTATCATACTCATTGCCTTGTTTGTCAATATATAGTCCTCGATCGTCATAAAGTCCACGGTCAATGGTTTTAACAAAGGCCAACCCTTCAGAAAAATTCCACACGATTCTATATTTTGCAGGGATGATCAAATTATCATTTTTATCAATAAAACCCCATTTATCATCGATTAATACCGCGGCCAACCCGTCAGAAAAATCTTCTGCGCGTTTATATTTTGCGGGAATGACTAAATTGTCATTTTTATCAATAAAACCAACTTTGTAATTTATGATTACGAGAGCCAACCCTTCAGAAAAGTCCAATGCGCCCTGATATTTTGCGGGAATGACAATATTCCCATTCATGTCTTTAAAACCAAATTTGTCATCGTGCACAAAACGAACGAGATCTTGTTTTTCGTTGTTCACAAAAGGAACAGGACTCTGCGCGAAGATGAGGACAGACGAGAGGACGGCGAAAACTAAAAACAATAAGCGTTTCATGAACTGTCTTTTGCTATCTTATGATTGATGTAGATTGGTGAGGCGCTGCTATGATTGATGTAGATTGGTGAGGCGCTGCTATGATTGATGTTGATTGGTGAGGCGTTGCAATAAATATTTGCTGGTCAATAGCTTTTACAAAATTACATATTTGAGGCGCGTTGATCAAATTTTGTGTGCTAAATT